>NZ_CAMFHL010000279.1 GCF_945952095.1 uncultured Arsenicibacter sp.
GCCAACTAATTGATTGTATGGCATTGTTTACATACGACATATTGAAATGCACCCGATCACTTGTGTTTGTTGTATCAGATATTGCATAAGCACTTCCGTAAGGAATTAATGATGTGGCTTTTATAATCTTGTAGCCGTAAATAGCATGTTCATATAACCAATATAGTTTAATTCTTGATTTAAAGGGCAGGTCAACCGAAAATTTCCCTTCCTGATCTGTAGTGGTTTTTATCTCAAATTCCTTACCAGCAGTTCCTAGTTTTCCGTTTTCATCACCTTTAAAAGTTATAACTTTTCCTTTTATAGGACTATTGGTTGTGTCGTATACGATTCCCTTAACAGTTTTATTTCTGATAACCTCTCTGAAACAACTTACAGAAAGGCTAAAGATTATTAGAATCAATGAGCAAAATTTGACCTTCTTTTTCATAACAAATGAGTGCTTAAGACTTAAATTAGATTCAGGGAAATTCCCCGCAATTATTGTGTACTCGTAAATACCAGGTAGCCGTAGTAGTTTAACTCTGATCGCTGTGGTGCGACATGAAAATTTGTAAATCAGTAGATTACATGTCGGTCAGAGACCGTTAACGCACGGGTGTATGTGTAAACTCAGCAAGTAACTTCTGCACTACGTTGATGATTCTTCCGGATTAATATAGTCACTCGGCGTCATGCCGTACTGCTTTTTAAACTCTTTGCTGAAGTATTTCCGGTCACTGAAGCCGACGGCATAGGCGACTTCGTAGATCGTAAGCTGCTTTTGCCGGAGCAGCTGGGTCGCTTTCTGCAACCGGATCGATTTTACAAAATCATTGACCGACAGATCAGTCAGAGCCTTTATTTTCCTGTAGAGCACGGTGCGGCTCATGCCGACCTCATTGGCCAGCATGTCTACGTCGAATACCGGGTTGTCGAGGTTTTGCTCGACTACGTGCATCACTCTCTTCAGGAATTGCTCATCGACCGTGCTGATGGGCAGTTCCTGCGGCAGCAGGGTAACTTCACGGCTGAAGCGTTGCCGCATTTTCTCGCGGGTAGCCAGCAGGTTGCGCACATGCAGGCCAAGTACCTGCAAACTGAATGGCTTGGTCAGATACACATCGGCACCCATCGCCAGCCCGTTTACCTGATTGGCTACGGCGCTTTTGGCCGTCAGCAGAATAACCGGAATATGGCTGGTGCGTTCATCGGCTTTCAGCTTGTTACAGAGCGTAAACCCATCCATCTCCGGCATCATCACATCGCTGATTATCAGGTCGGGGATCAGCTCGATGGCCGTTTCCCAGCCCGCCAGCCCGTTTCCGGCTTCAACGACCTGGTAGGCCGGCGCGAGCGCATCGGTAACAAACGCACGGACCGCCTGATTGTCTTCGACGTATAAAATTGTGTAGTGCTTCGGCGCCAGGGCTTCTGTGCCGGTATCGGTCAGCAGTGCGTCGAAGTCCACGGCCTCGGTCGCCTGACCGGTAACATGCTCCTGTACCGGCGACTGATCGGGCCCGTCGGATTGTGGCGCCGGCGGGGTGTCGGGCATAACCGGAAACTGACCCGCGAGATGGGCCATGCCGGTTTTAAGGGTTACCGTAAAACAAGTCCGGTTTTGGTGCGGATCCGGGGCCAGGTAGCTTTCAACGGCAAGCTGCCCCCTGTGGAGGTCAATAATGGTTTTGGATAGGGCCAGCCCGATGCCGTAGCCCGTATTCTGAATACCATGATCGTCGACCTGAAAAAAGTTTTCGAACAGTTTGTCCAGAAATTCAGGCGCAATACCGCGCCCATTGTCGATAACCTGAATCTGCACCTGCTCATGATCCGCCAATACGACCAGTTCAATCGCTCCGTTATCAGGGGTAAATTTATAGGCGTTCGACAGCAGGTTGAAAAATACCTTTTCCAGCTGTTCGCGGTCGGCGTAGACCTTGACCGACTCCTCGCTGTAGCGGAAGGTGGCCGTGATGTTTTTGGACAGGGAAACCTCTTTGAAAAAGGCATAAATATCCTCTAGAAACGGGACAAGATCGACCTTCGTGATGTGAAGTTTCAGGTGGTTAGTTTCGGCTTTCCGGAAATCCATCAGTTCGTTGACCAGCTTTAACAGGCGGTCGGCGTCGTGCTGCACATAGCCAAGCTGTTGCTGAACCAGCGGATCCTCTTTCCGGGCCAGCATGATCCGCTCGATAGGCCCGGCAATGAGTGTCAGGTGGGTCCGGATCTCGTGCGAAACATTGGTGAAAAAGTTGAGCTTGATCTGATTCAGCTCATGGTCCCGTTTCAGCAGGGCACGCAGGACGAAAAAGCGGATAATCAGGGCAATAATGCCGGCAATCGCCAGGGCATAGATCAGGTAGGCCCACCACGTTTTCCAGAACGGCGGCAGTACCTCAATATGCAGCTGAATCGGGGCACTCCACAGACCGTCGTTGTTGGCTCCCTTCACCCAAAACGTATACTGCCCGGCCGGCAGATTGGTGTAGGTTGCCGACGGAATGGTGGCCTGCCGCCAGTCATTATCGAAACCATCCAGTTTATACGCATACTTGTTTTTGTTCGGCTTTATGAAATTCAGCAGCGCAAAATCAATCGTGAACACATTCTGGTCATGCCGGAATGTCAGCTGCCTGGTCAGGCTGATATCCTGACCAAGCAGGCTATGCCGGTCGTTGGGCCGCACCGGATCCGTAAACAGCCGCAGACCGGTAAGCACAATCGGCGTGGCGTGCCGGACAACGCTCAGCTGATTCGGGTTAAAGGCGGTAATACCCTGATAACCGCCGAAAAACAGCTCGCCGGTACTGGTTTTCAGGGAGGCACTGTAGTTAAAGTCGTTGCCTGCCAGGCCGTCGCTGGTCGTATAGTTAATACAGGTTTCGCGGACCGGGTCCAGGCGCGACAGCCCGTTGCCGGTACTGATCCAGATAAGTCCCCGGTTATCTTCCTGAATGGCAGCAATGTCATTGTTTGGCAGTCCGTCGCGCATGCTGTACGCTTTAACGGTCTGACGGGCAGGGTCGTACCGGAACACGCCTTCGTGGGACGAGCCGATCCAGATGCGGCCGTAGCGGTCCTCTTTAAGGCTGTTCACGGAAATGTGTTCCAGCGGCTGCTGCGTCAGTTTAACCACCTTTTTGCGGTCAGGACCAATGATAAATACTCCCCACGACGAACCGATCCAGATGGTCCGGTTGCGGCTCTCAACAATCACTTTAACGCTCGATCTGCCAATGGTTTGCTCCTGATCGGGCACGAGCTGAACCGGTATCAGCGGCGGCACTGCCTGCCGGAACGCCAGCAGACCCTGATTGGTGCCGGCCAGAAATAAGCCCTGGCTGTCTTCCAGCAGCGCCAGCACTTCGGCGTTAAGCGTCTGCGGGTCGTTCTGGTTCAGCAGAAAGTGCTCGAATGTTTGTGAGCCGGGAGCGAGCCGGTTCAGACCTCCGCCGTGCGTACCTGCCCAGACATAGCCCCGCCGGTCCTGATAAACGGTTTTGACCAGGTTAGAGCCCAGCGACGCCGGCCGGGAGGGGTCGTGTTTGAAGACGGTAAACCGGCCGGTTTGCCGGTTGAGGTAGTTTAGCCCGCCGCCTTCGGTACCAATCCAGAGGTTAGGAACGGGGCCGGGCGTGTGCCGGTCTTCGATGAGCGAACTCACCACATCATCGCTCAGCGTGCCGGGTTTGCTGGTATTCTGAAGGGTGGTAAAATCGGTATGATGCGCGTACGAAATGTTGACACCCCCATAGTAGGTACCAATCCAGACTGAGCCCTGATTGTCTTCAAAAATGCTGTATACCGAGTTTTTGTTCAGACTTTTCCGGTTGAGCGCGTCATGCTGGTAATTGTCGAAGCGGTGGGTTACGGGATCAAACAGGCTCAGTCCTTCCTGAGTGCCGATCCAGATACGGCCGCGCGCATCGGGTGTCAGCTGCCGGATGTTGTTGTGCACCAGCCCGTCCGGCCGGCCAACCGTATGGGTGAAACGGGTAAAGGTCTGGCTGGCGGGGTTGTAGCGGTTCAGGCCCCCGCTGATGGTGCCGATCCAGAGCGTATGCTGCCTGTCTTCCGTAATTGAGGTGACGTAGTTGTCGGACAGGCTCTCCGGAACGGCGTTTTGATGCACAAAGGTACGGAATGCCGGCCGGCCCCGTACGGTGGTCATTTGCGCCAGCCCTTTCGGTGTCCCGACCCAGATGGTGCCGGTGTGATCCTGAAAAATTGACCGGATGTTGTTGTCGGGCAGGCCGCTGGCGGTGGTATAGACGCTGAAATGCAGCGTTTCCGGATCGTCCAGTACATGCAGCCCGCTGGCCGTACCTACCCAGAGCCGGCCTTCCCGGTCTTCGGCCAGGCAGCTGATCAGGTTACTGGCCAGACTGCCTGGTTGGTCACGGGCGACGATACGGGTAAACGAATCCGTCAGCGGGTTGTAGCGGTTCAGGCCATTCTGCGTTCCGACCCAAAGCGTCTTGTGCCGGTCAGACAGCAGGCAGAGGATGTAATTACCGGTAATGGACGTTGTGTCGCCGGGGGTGGTGCGGTAGGTTCTGAACGTAAAGCCGTCGTAGCGGTTGAGGCCGAGGCGGGTGCCAAACCACATAAAGCCGCGGTAGTCCTGCGTAACCGACAGAACCGAGTTTTGTGACAGACCGTTCTCAGCCGTCAGATGCTCAAACGCTGCTTTTTGTGCGTACCCCGCACAGCCGGGCAAAATAAACAGACTTACTACAAGCCAAAAACTTGTTGGTCTGATCCAATTACAGAAAACGTTGAGCATAACAGCTGAAAAGCTAGAATTAAGACAAGAAAAGCAGACTAAAGTTAAAGAAAATACAAAAACAACCCTATTCCGGTACGATTTTACCCCCCTGTTTCTGCCGCGTTCAGTCAATTTTGCCGGAAAACCGCCGGACTACCCTGCTTTCGGCCGGCAGACGGAAACCGGCGGTGTCTACGTGACGAAAAACCAAACTGAGACGCATGAAACAAATTGTACGAACCCCATTTTATCAGCGTGGACTGTGGCTGTGGCTGCTGATTCCGGTGGTGGGAACAGGCAGTTGTCAGGAGCTTCTGGCAGCTGCGCCCCCGAAACATAAATCCACGGCGGTGGCTGCTCAGGTAGCTGAAACGGCCGTTATGGGTGTGATTACCGACGAAAACGGGAAAGGTCTCCCGGGCGTGAGCGTTCAGATCAAAGGTACTTCGCGGGGAACAACTTCCGACGCTGACGGGAACTATAAAATCTCCGCTGATAAGGGAACGACGCTGGTATTTTCCTTTATCGGTTATGTCCGGCAGGAGATTGTTCTCGGCGACCAGACCGCACTGAATATCACCATGGCGCCCGATGCACAGTCGCTCAATGAGGTGGTTGTGGTCGGGTATGGCACCCAGAAAAAAGTAAACCTGACGGGTTCGGTAGCTACCGTGACGGCCAAAAATATCGAGGCGCGTCCGGTGACCAACGTGTCGTCGTCGCTGGCAGGTCTGGCGCCGGGGGTGTTTGTCCGGCAAGGTTCCGGCAAGCCGGGTTCCGACGGGGCAACGATCCGGATCCGGGGTACGGGTACCCTCAACAACAGCGATGCGCTGGTCATCATCGACGGTGTGCAGGGGTCGATGGATGCCGTTAACCCGAACGATATTGAAAGCATTTCCATCCTGAAAGATGCCGCTTCGGCCTCGATCTACGGCTCTCTGGCAGCCAACGGCGTTATCCTGATCACGACTAAAAAAGGCTCACCCAAGAAAACAACCGTTACCTACACCGGCCTGCTGTCATCGGCGCGTCCGAGCAACCTGCCCGATTTTGTGTCGGACTATGTGTGGTATATGCGGTTGTTCAACGAAAGCAACCGGAACGTCGGTGTGGCTGAAACCTATTCGGCCAACACGATTTCGCTGTGGGAGGCCGCACAGAAGGACCCGAACGGCATTGCTGCCAGCGGTTTTCCGAACTACGTAGCCTACCCGAATACCGACTGGGCAAAGTGGGTCTTCCGCAATGAGGTAGTGCAGAACCATAATATTTCGGTTAACGGCGGCAGCGATAAGGCACTGTATAACGTGTCGCTGGGCTACCTCGATAACCGTGGGGTGATGCAGAATACCGGCATCAAACGCTACCAGCTGCGGGCCAATATTGAGTCGAAAATCAATAAGTTTCTGACGCTGGGCACCCAGACCTTTGCCTCGACGCAGTCGGCGGGCAAGGCCAATACCGACAATGCCTTTACCTACCTGTGGCAGACCAACCCCGGCATTTATCCCTACTACCAAGGCAAATACGGGTTCCCGGCGGCAGTTGAGGAGCCGACCACGGTTAACAACATCCTCGGTTATCTCGACGGTACCGGCGGCCTCGACCGTACCTCGCGCTTCAACACAACCTTATACGGCGTTCTGACACTGGCGAAGGGCCTGACCCTTGAACCAAAGGTCAACTATCAGACGCGGTTCAACGAGTCGAACTCATTTGCCTTAACGGGACCGGGCGAGCGCTGGGATTTCTCGACCAATACCCAGAAGGTACAGCTGACACCGACCGATCAGCTGCGGACGAGCTACGGGTTTAACCGCGATTATCTGCTGACGCTGGATAATGTTCTGCGCTATAACACCACATTCGGCCGCGACCACGACTTCGGGGCGCTGGTCGGCTATAACCAGTTTTATTTCCGGTATTACGATTTCAGCGCCTCCAAACTCGGCCTGATCGACTATACGACCACCACGCTGGGGTCGGCGGGGGAAACGTCGAACACCGCCGGCGGACAGGAGTATGACCGGGCAATGCGGTCGTTTTTCGGGCGGGTAAACTATGCCTTCCAGTCGAAATACCTGGTGGAGGCTAACCTGCGGTACGACGGCTCATCGCGGTTTGCGTCGGAAAGCCGGTGGGGGGTATTCCCGTCGTTCTCGGCGGGCTGGCGGATTTCGGAAGAAGCCTTCATGCGCAACCTGACCGATAAGGTACAGAACCTGAAATTGCGGGCGTCGTGGGGTATGCTGGGGAATAATGCGTCCGGCGACTATGACTACCAGGCGACCTACAGCAAGGTGCCGTATTCGTTCAACAGCATTGCCGTGACTGGTCTGGTACAGGCTAAATACGCCAACCCGCTGCTGCGCTGGGAATCAACGGCGGTGACGGACATTGGTCTGGAAGGGGCGCTGTTCAAAAACCGGATGAACGTTGAAATCGATCTGTATCACAAGCTGACCGACGGGATCCTTACGACGCCACCGATTTACCTGACATCGGGTACCAAAGCCGCACCGACTCAGAACACGGCGGCCGTCCTGAACAAAGGTATTGAACTGACGCTCGGCTGGCGTGACAAAATCGGTCAGGTTGATTTCTCGGTCAGCGGCAACGTGGCGTATAACATCAACCGCGTAAACAACTACCGTGGTGCGCTGACGGAAGGATATACAACCGACGCAAACGGCAATAAGGTTTACAGCTCTAACATCGGCCAGGTGTCGAGTGGCGGCGATACGCGGATCCTGCAAGGCCACATGATCAACGAATATTACCTGCTGGATGTCTATCGCGGCAACGGTACCTATTCAAACTCCGACGGAACCGTTAACATCAACGGCGGACCGAAAGATGGGATGATCCGGACGCCGGAAGACCTGGCCTGGGTGCGGGCGATGCTGGCTGCCGGTTATAAATTCCAGCCGGTTGGTACCGTTGGTAAAGGTCAGCTGTATTACGGCGATCTGATTTATGCTGACCTGAACGGTGACGGAACCTACGGTAATAACTTCGACAAGCGCTTTACCAATGTCAGTTCGACACCGCGTTATATCGTTGGTCTGAACCTGAGTGCCAACTGGAAAGGCTTTGATTTCTCAATGCTGTGGGCCGGTGCGCTGGGGATGCAGTACCTCTACAATTCGGCCGGGGTGAACAATACCCGCACGACGCTGACGAACTCAATCGGGACGCGCATTGCCGATGATCACTACTATTACAACGAGGGCAACCCGTCAGATCCGGCCAATAATGTCAATGCATCATTCCCCCGCCTGAAAAACGGATCGGATAGCCAGACCAACATTTCAAGTTCATTCTGGCTGTATGATGCGTCGTATATCAAGCTGAAAAACATCCAGATCGGGTATACCATCCCGTCGGCGCTGACCAACCGGATCGGCATGAGCCGGGCACGGGTGTTCTTCTCGGGTGAAAATGTGCTGACGATCACCCGCTTCCCGGGACTTGATCCGGAAGTAGGTGCAGGCTTAGGCTATCCGACCATGAAGCAGTACGCCGCCGGTATCAACGTAACTTTTTAACTGAACAGACGACGAATCATGACGTTACAACAATATATCGCGAAACTGAATACATCAGCAATCCGGAAAACGACCGTTTGCCTGCTGGCGGCTGTCAGTCTGGGAAGCTGCCGGAACGATCTGCTGGACACAACGCCCTATGGCTCAATCAGCTCGGGAAACATGTGGTCAAGCGATAACCTCACCGATCTGGGCGTATCGGGTGTATACAATGCGCTACGGCTGGGTATCCAGAACGGCGGAGCTTCCGACCGGGAATTGTACCAGATGGATGGCCTCGGGTTTACATCCTATACACGGGGTGGTAATGACCTTATCAACGGCACGTCCAACACATCCGGCGGCCGCTTCAGCAACACGTGGCGGGAACTGTACGAGGGAGTACACCGCGCCAACGATGCCATTGCCAACATCACAACCAAATCGCCGTCGGCGGCCGACAAGAAAGCCCGGCTTATTGCCGAGTGTAAATTCCTGCGGGCCTATTTTTACCTGCGCCTGAATCAGCTCTATAAAGGTGTTCCGGTTTATCTGGAGCCGGTTACGGTGACGGAAATGAACCGTGCCCGCGAGACTGAAGCGGCAGTATGGGATGTGGTGGTCAAGGATCTGACAGATGCCATCAACGAGCCGAACCTGCCGGCCAAATATGCGGCGAAAGCAACCGGATATGGCCGGATCACCAAGGGAGCAGCCTATGCCCTGCGTGGCAAAGCGTATCTGTACCAGAAAAAATACGCCGAAGCGGCTGCCGATTTTGCGAAGGTGAAGGATGCCGGCTATAAGCTCTTTGCCGATTATACAAAGCTCTTCAAGGAGGTAAACGAGCAGAGCGATGAGATGATTTTCTCAATCCAGAATACCGGCATTGACACCTACGGGTCAACCACGCAATGGTATTGCGGAACACGTTCGTCGTTTGGTTCGTGCTGGAATAACTACTACGTATCGAATCAGGTGGTAGACCTCTACGAAAACAAAGACGGCAGCAAGTTCAGCTGGGATGCTGTTATTCCGGGCTACAGCAGCATGCCTGCCGATAAGCGGGAAGTGTTCTTTTACCGCAACAACCTGACGGCGGCCGAGATCAGTAC
>NZ_CAMFHL010000280.1 GCF_945952095.1 uncultured Arsenicibacter sp.
ACGGAATGGCATTCCGTTGCCGGTTTTAGAGACGCAACATCTTGCGTCTCCGGGTCGAAGTGGTGGCACCATTGTTTTCAGGCACTGCCTGCCTGCCGGTAAAGGAGACGCAAGATATTGCGTCTCTACTCGCCCTTCAGTACGTCCGTCGGGTTTGTTTTGGATGCTTTCAGCGTTTGGGATCCGATCATCAGAAAGGCAATCAGCAGGACCGCCAGCAGCCCGGCTACGAGCTCGGTAAGGCCGATGGGGGTGTGGTAGGGAAAGCGGGTGAGGATCATCTTTTCGAAGAACAGGTACGTTACCGGCAGGGCGATCAGGGCCGAGGCCGACAGCTGGACGATGAACCCGCGGCTCAGAAGGGAGAACAGGCTAGCCCCGCTGGCCCCCAGCACTTTCCGGATGCGCAGCTCCTTCAGGCGGGTTTCGGTGGTGTAGGATACCATGCCGAACAAACCCATCGACGCAATCGAAATGGAAAAGAATGACAGCAGCGCGATAATCCGGATCAGCATCGAAAACTCGCTGTAGGCAGCCTCAATGGCTTCGTCGTAGAACTGCGCCTTGAGCGGATGCACACGGTCAAGGGCCTGCCAGGCGGCTTCGATCCGGGCGCGGGTCGCTGCGGGATCGGATCCCTGAATCTTCACATTGACCACGGTCGGATCGCCGGGTGCCCAGGGCATAAACGCCACCGGCCCGATCAGGTTGTCGACCTTGCCGTAGTGAACGTCTTTCATCACGCCGACAATCGAAAGCCGCCGTGTCCCCCGGAAATTCCGGAAGGTCACTTCCTTGCCGATGGCCTGCTCAGGCTGGTTGATACCCAGATTAAACCGCTTCAGAAACTGCTGGTTGACGATAATTTCGGTAGCCGCATCGGCGGTGACGGGCCGCGACCGGAAGTTTTGGCCGGCAAGGAGTTTGTATTGATGCAGCGTCAGGTAGTTTTCGTCTACATGGTTGGTCATGACCAGGGCTGAGTCGCGCGAATCGGTGTGCTTAACATAGCCGCCCCACGCATTGCCGATGCTCGTCACGATCAGTGAGCGTGAAACGGCTGTCACTTCGGGCATTTCGCCGAGGGTTTTCATCAGGGCGTCAGGTTTGTTGCCCTGCATGTCGATGTTCAGGATATTTTCGGTCCGGAAACCGAGATCGAACGCCAGCATGTGTTTGTACTGAACGTAGCCGATGGCGGTAGTGGTGATGAAGATCAGCGTAACCGTGTATTGCAGCACCACCAGTGCCCGCCGCAGGGTCATGTGCCGGAACACCTTCACCGACGACACGTTCCGGAGCGCACTGATGGCGCTTACCCTGGCAAAAAACAGCGCAGGCATCAGACCCGCCAGCAGGCCTACCGCGCCGGCAAACAGCACGAAGGCGATTACCATCGGCAGTGTCAGCCTGAGCTGTACGGTACGCTGCATCTCCGGTGCCAGATTGATCAGGAGGGGACGCAGGCCCAGAAACAGGATAAACGATAACACCAGCGCGGCGAGTGCAATAAGGACTGATTCGGCCAGAAACTGCTGCCTAACCTGCGCCTTACCCGCGCCGATGGCTTTGCGGAGACCAATTTCCTTGAAACGGCGCATAGCACGGGCCATCGACAGGTTAGTGTAGTTGAAACAAGCCGACAGGATCACCACAAGCGCCAGCCCGCCGAGCAGCCAAAGCACCCTCGGCGACAGGTGAGGGCCCGTTGCCCCGCCACCGCCTTCGGAACGGCGGAGCGTTTCACCGACGACTATATCGTACAGCGGCATCAGTTCCAGCTGTACCTGCGTCTGCTCGCCGGCCCGGTTTTCGGCTTGGGCCACGGCGTCGAGCTGCGTTTGCACGGCCGTCAGGTCGGCAGCGGGCGGGAGGCGGAGGTACACAAAATCCGACGATGCCTTGCGTCGGGCATCGCCTTGCTGAACCGGCCCGAGGGTCGAAAGGGAAGCCAGCGCCTCAAACTGAATATGGGAGAAAAACGGCACATCCTGCATGACGCCCGTGACCTGATACGCTACCGAATCAAACCGCACCGACCGGCCGAGTGCCTGCCCTCCGCCGAAAAGTTTCCGGGCAGTGCTTTGGGTAAGGACGACAGAATACGGGTCCCGGAGGGCGGTTTCGGGGTTGCCTTCGAGCAGCGGAAAGGTAAACACCCGGAACAGCAAGGGGTCTGCCCAATAGCCCTTAACCGGCACAACGTCTGCACCAACGGCGGCATCTTTCGAAAAGTCGGGCCGGAGAACCGTCACGTCCTCCACGCCGGAAACCTTATCGCGGATCAGCTGCGCGGTTGTCGGGTCGGTGGTAGCGAACTTGCCCTGGTCGCCGTTGGTTGTTACGACGCTGGTGATGCGGTAAATCCGGTCGCCGTGTTCGTGGAACCGGTCGTAGGTCCACAGGTCGAGCAGAAAGGCAATCATCAGCAGGCCGACCGACATGCTGATGGCGAGGCCGGCGATGTTGATGGCCGAAAACAGTTTGTTCCGCAGCAGGTTGCGCCCCGCTGTTTTAAGGTAGTTCCTGATCATGCGCTGGTTCACGGGTATGTTGTGCAGCAAGGTACCAGTCTGTCACAGTGTCTGGGCAAAAATGGGACGAACCAGCCTGAAAATGGGATGAGTCCGGTCCTGCTTACCGGAACACCTTTCCGATAATCTTGCCGATCTCCACAAAATCGCCGTGGTTACTCACCGAGCGTTCCTCAATGTAGACTTCCTCATCGGCCGTTTGCGGGAACACAAGCAGGTAATTGCGGTCCGTAAAATGGTTATTGAGCATGTCGGGGATGACACGCATCTGCGGCATGTACGACACCATGTCGCGTTTGGCCATGAGCAGAATCAACCCTTCGTCCTTGCCGATAGTGCTGATGGCCCGTTCCATCTCGCGCCAGTTACTGACCGCCGTAAAGTCCGCCTCGATGGTAACTTTCCGCAAAATGTTCTGTAGCATATCAATCGTATCCTGCTCGCCATAGAAGCTGAGAACTGCTCCCGAGTTGCGCGCAATGTTCCAGATGCGGAGCAGGGCGTAGAAAAAGCCGGGCTCGGTATGCGACCGGAAGGGTAATATAACAACGTGACGCTTTATGGTCGAAATCGGTTGTATGGCGTGGTAGACCAGTACATTCGTTTGTCCGCCAGGTAAATAGCCATTGTACAGGTTATACACGAATGATGGCGAAAAGCCCTTGCTGCCGTCGAGGCCGATCAGCAGGTCGGTGATTTTCTTTTCCTTAATCACGTTGTTGATGCCGTTGATGACATCGTTGTCGTAGCGCGTCAGCGGCGTGAGCGTTACATCGGCAGCAGCGGCAATGTGGACGGCTTCGTGCAGGATTTTCTCCGCGTTTTTGAGCGACGATTCCTGCTTTTCTTCGTTAATGATGTTGAGCGCAAACAACTGATCGTGGTTGGCTTTGGCCTTGATGATCAAGGCCAGATTGACCATCCGCTCGACGGTTTCCGGGTAATTGACCGCCAGCAAAATATGTTCGGTCTCCTGATTGGCGTTAGCTGCCTGTGAGCCGGCCACCGGAATGCCGGCCACAGTGTTTTCGTGGTCGGTTTCGGCAATTTTCCGGGCATTGGCCATCGACACAAACGACGATACGGTACACGATACCAGAATCATCAGGATGCTGCCGTTCAGTACGTGCTCGTTCAGTAACCGGACCGGTTCGCCGGTTTCGGTTTCCGAGATAATAATGTTGTAGCCCACCAGCACTGCCGCCAGCGTGGCCGCCGCCGAGGCCGAACTAAGCCCGAAAATAAGCCCGCCTTCTTCCTTCCGCAGCCGGAACGTTTTTTGCGTCGCAACGGCCGCCAGGTATTTGGCGCCAACCCCGACGAGGGTCATCAGGGCCGCTACCTTAAGCGTTTCCAGACTCTTGAAAAAGACAGAAAAGTCGATCAGCATACCGACGCTGATCAGGAAAAACGGGATAAAAATGGCATTGCCGACAAACTCAACGCGGTTCATGAGCGAGGAGGTGTGCGGGATCAGCCGGTTCAGGGCCAGCCCCGCCAGAAACGCCCCGATGATGGCTTCCACACCCGCCAGCTCGGCCAGCAGGGCCGCCAGGTAAATCATGACCAGCACAAAAATGTATTGCGAAATTTTGTCGCTCACCCGCTTGAAAAACCACCGCCCGATAATTGGAAAAATAAGCAGGACAATGAGTCCGAAGATCACCAGCGAAACCGACAGCCGGATCCAGAATTCACTGCCTACATCGCCCTGTGCCATGCCCACCGATACCGCCAGCACCAGCAGGGCCAGAATATCGGTGATCATGGTGCCCCCGACGGTGATATTGACCGCCAGGTTTTTAGCAACCCCCAGCTTGCTCACTAGCGGATAGGCAATCAGGGTGTGTGACGAAAACAGACTCGCAAACAGAATCGAGGTCAGCGGCGTGAAACCGAGTAAATAATAGGCGCCGAGGTAGCCCAGCACCAGCGGAATCGTGAACGTATACAGGCCGAAGGTCAGGCTTTTCCACTTGTTCCGTTTAAAATCGCCCATGTCGATCTCCAGCCCGGCCAGAAACATGATGTACAGCAAACCGGTAGTGCCGGTAACAACAATGCTGCTGTCGCGGGCCAGAATATTCAGGCCGTTGGGGCCAATAACGGCGCCGGCAATGATGAGGCCAAGCAGGTGGGGTACTTTGATTTTGTTCAGCAGCAGCGGGGCAAACAAAATAATGACCAGCACGACCAGAAATTTCAGTACAGGGTCCTCAATCGGCAGTGTCAGGTTGTGTATATTCAGAAAAAGCATTGCGGTGGCGGGGTTAATTCGTGATACGGCTTAGTTCAACGGAGAATCGGGCCGTACATTTATTATCAACACTGATGTTGCGGATGCCTTTGATTTTATCGCGGGAAATCTCATTCAGCAACACACTCATCTCGACCTGTTTGGCGGATGTGGAGTCTGTTCTGAAACTAAGGTTGATCTGGTTATCAGCGAAGGCCGCAGTATAGACCCTGACCAGCTTGTTGTTGTTGATGACCTTGGTGATAATCCGGGTCGAGTCGCTGCTGAACTCCCAGACATCATTCCGCTGGTCGCCGATGACGTAGTCGGGGCAGGTCGATTCGGTGCAGATCAGTTTGCTGTTCCACTGCCCGGCAATATCAGCCGGCCACTCCCGCAGGAAGGCAATTGTATCATGGTTGGTAGTCAGGCTGTCGCGCATCCGGAGCAGTGACTGGTATTCGGATTCTTTAATGGCAAACCGGGCTTCTTTTTCGGCTAAGGCTTCTTCGCGGGCGGCCAGTTGCCGTTCGCGTTCCTTGTCGCGGCAGCTGGTCAGCAGCAGTACCGGAAGCAGGAAAAGCAGGGGGATGTATCGCTTCATAAGGTTGATTAGTTGGTGTCCAGAGTTGAGTAAGAGGGGTTAAAGTATAAAATATTGCCGGAAAAGCAAATCTGAACGGCAGGAAAGCCGGAATCCAGGGGCAGAGGGAGGGGCGTTCAGGCAGATTTCCCAACAACTCAGTCGCTGATTCTGACCCTTCGCACAGGCCATAGTTTTTGCCGGAGGACCTGCTTTTATTTTTGCGCCGTAAACAACAACTACACGAACATCATGTACAGAAACAGTTTGTTTGTGCTGCTATGGCTGGCGGGCTTGTCGCCCGTCGCGGTCGCACAACGCACAGCCCAGGGGCCGGCCGGCCGGCCCCTGACGGTATCCGTTTTTTCGCATGGCATCAGCCTGCCGACGGTCACGCCTCAATTAACCAGCCTGAATCCGGGCCTCCGGATCGGCACGGAGATCTATTACCGGAACCGGCGTCGCAGCCAGCTTTTCCAGACCCTGAATGCAGGCGGCTACCTGCATAAAAATCTCCAGAACGCGCTTTTTGCCACAACGGAACTTGGTTACCGGAAATTTATCGGCGGTTTTTTTGTGGAGGGTATGCTGGGTGTCGGCGCTCTTGGCGCGTCATACTGGCTGAAACAATACCAGCCTGACGGTAACGGCGGGTATCAGGCGGCATCTCCGTTTGTGGTGAAAGCCGTTCCTACGGTGAGCCTTGGCGTCGGGTATTGGTTTACGGGCGGAAGTCCGGTCAGTGTGTTTGTGCAGGAGAGTGCGTTCGGTGAAGTACCATTCGGTTTTCGCGGACAGCCGGTGCTGCCCCATGCGGCTCTGCACGTAGGTATGCGTATGTTTTTCAACCAAAACCAGCACTGATCACACGCCATGAAACGACGTTATCTATTACTGTTATCCACACTGGTAATCGCCTGTCAGACAGAGGAGGTACCACAACAACAGGCCGGCGACTGCGCACCGGATGCCTATGCGCAACACGCCAAACACCAGACCTATCAGGCCGAACTGGCCCAATACCGCTCGGCAACCAATGCACCCGGCAGCCTGATGCGGATCGTGCGCCAGGGTGAAGCCATCTGGCAGGGAGTCGCCGGTCAGTCGAATCTGGAACACCAGACCGGATTCCGGAATTGTGATCAGTTCCGCGTTGGCAGCATCACCAAAATGTTTGTCGCCGTGGCGGTTATGAAGCTGAAGGAGCAGGGGAAACTGGGGCTGGACGACAACCTGGTGCAGGTCCTGCCGGATAAGGCCGGTAACATTCCGCAGGCAGACCACATCACCGTCCGGCAGTTGCTGTCGCATACGAGCGGGATTGTCGATCCGCCCAATGCCAGCATGAGTTATCAGCTGAACATTGTCAGCCAGGCAGCGGCGCATTATAACAAATCCGTCGATCAGCTACTGACGGAGTACGTATACGGAAAGCCGTTGCAGTTTACGCCCGGCACCGGCTTTAGCTACAGCAATGCGAACTACTGGATTTTACAGCAGATTATTGAAAAAAAGACCAGTAAGCCGCTGCAGGTGGTCCTGAACGAAGTGATATTTGCGCCGCTCAATCTGGCCGATACCTATCTGGAACGGCGCGACGACCGGAATGTGGTCCGGGGCTATGCTGATCTGTATGGTAACGGCAAGCTGTTCGACGTCAGTAGCTGGGACCGTGCCGAAGACGACGGTAAGGCTGCGGGCGGTATTATCTCAACGGCGGCCGATCTGACCGCGTTCATGAACGGCTTGTTTGGCGGGAAACTCCTGTCGGCCGCGAGCGTCAGCGAAATGATTGATTCGGTAAAACTGCCCGCCTGCCCCAACGGCGACTGTGAGTATGGACTGGGTATAGAAAAATGGTTTACGGGGGCAGGCATCGCCTACGGCCACAATGGCGGATCGGTAGGCTTTGAAGCAAACCTGTTGTATTTTGTGCATAACAAAGGCATTTTTATGCTCTACAAAAACAATGGCAACGGGTCGGATAAGCGACTGATGGACCGGTTAATGAAATGATACAAGCAGAGAGACAAACCGCTCCGGCTGCCCTACAGAAACCCGGACGAAACAGCCTGCTGGTCTATGCGGGATTTGTGGGCCTTGGCCTGCTGACCTGGCTGACCGGACTGTATCTGACGGGGCAGGGGAACACCGGTATCCGGATTTTCGGGCCGGAAGAAATCGGGATGATCCTCCTGGGAGGTGTGGGTATCTGGCTGGCTCCCCGCACCGGGTTCCCCGACCTGCTCGACGCCCGGATACCGGATCAACAGCGGTTTTTGTGTCCGTTCATTATTGGCCTTGGTTTTGCCGGGGCCGACATTGCCGTCTTTAAACTCGTCATGCACCCCGGACCCGTTACGGAGATGATGCCTTTTATGCAGCCTTTTCCGTACTCAGTGCTGTTATACGGGTCGGGTGCGCTTTATACCGACACCTTATACCGGCTGATCCCTATTCCGGTGCTGATGTGGGTAGGTGGGAAGCTGTTTCTGAAAGATGCAAAAAACGAGCATCTGTTCTGGGGGCTTGCCGTATTGACATCGCTCATTGAACCGATTGACCAGTTGATTACCGACTCGCCCGAACTGATTTTGTACAGTTTTATCACCGGCTATGCCATGAATCTGCTTCAGGCGCTTTATTTTCGTCAGTCGGGGTTTCTGGCCGGGCTGATGATACGGTTCGGGCATTATACGCTCTGGCATATCCTGTTCGGCCTGTGGGTTGAATTACTGAACTAACCGCGTATGAATCGCCTCAATGACCGGACATTACGGATTGCCGGCCCGCTGGTCCTGTGGCTCATCGGGACCGTGTTTTTCAACATGGACGTGATTTTCCGGAATGAGGTCCGGCTGGAGCGATTCATACCTTACGGTATCCTGACCCTGTACCTGAGCTGGTTTTCGATCCGGTGGCTGGTATTACAGGCGCAGCGACGGTATCCGGAGATTGAACGGACACAACGCCGCATCATCTGGATCGGCCTGACCGGCGTTCCGATGACCATGCTGTTGGTCGGGGTGCGGTTGTTACTGACGAAGTACTGGGTATTTGTAGGTGAAAAAGCGTGGGAGTACGGTGATATTCCGTTTATGGCCGGGATCGGGTTGTTTTACCTGACCATCATCGGGGCAATTTATGAGGCACGGTATTTTTTCGGGGCGTGGCTGAAAGAGAAAATTATTTCCGAAGAGTTGCGGCGGTCAAAACTTGAAATGCAGCTGCGGTCGCTGAAAGAGCAGATCCAGCCGCATTTCCTGTTCAACAGCCTCAACTCATTACAGGCGCTGGTAAAAGCCAACGAAAATCCGAAAGCGGTTCAGTTTATCGGTGATCTGGCGCAGGTATACCGCTATCTGCTCCGGAGCAACGACGAACCACTGATTGCCCTAGACAAGGAACTGGCTTTTACCCATGCGTACCTTGGCCTGCTGAAAACCCGCTTTGAAGACGGTCTGCACCTTGATATTGCCATTGATCCCGCGTTCAGGACCTGTTATCTGCCATCGCTGACGTTACAGCTGCTGGTTGAGAACGCAGTCAAACACAACGTGGTGTCGATCAGTAAGCCATTGACAATTAAAATCTATACGCGCGGAGACGGGTGCCTGACCGTCGAAAATAAGCTGCAGCGCAGACCCCGTCCGGATGTTACGTCGGACCGGAAAGGGTTGCTGACCATCAGCCAGAAGTACCGGTTGCTGGGGCACCCGCCGATTGACATTCAGGAAACGGAATCGGTCTTTATGGTAACCGTTCCGTTGATTCACGACAACAGCCTGCGAAAAGCAGCAGCACAGAGCCCGTTATGAATGTATTGATTATTGAAGATGAGCCCCTGGCCGCCCGCCAGCTCCGGACGATGGTGCTTCAGTGTGATCCGGCCATCACAATTGTGGCGGTGCTTGATAGTGTAGAACTGTCGGTTAACTGGCTGTCGGGCAATCCGCACCCTGATTTGCTGCTGGCCGATGTGGAACTGGTTGACGGACAAAGCTTTGATATTTTCAATCAGGTGCCGGTC
>NZ_CAMFHL010000281.1 GCF_945952095.1 uncultured Arsenicibacter sp.
CCTGCTACAACATTGCCGATTCCCGGTGCGGCCACTGCTACTGCCGAACCTGCCGTTCTGACAATACCGCCAACCAGACGGGTTGCACCGCCAATAAGGCTACCAATCGTCGTTGTCAGAAAATAAATAGTGAGCAGCGTAGCCAGACACCAGGTCAGTATACCGTGAATGGTTCCGTCAAACAGGCGGGCCGACCTGGACAAGCGACCGGCAATCCAGCCACCGGCAAACAAGGACAGCAAACTGCTGACAACATACCATATTGCACTTCCGGTACCAAGACCCGCCGCCGGATTTTGTTCTGACACTGGATCAATTGTACTCAGACCGATACCGATACCAAGCAGAGACAGCAGCATCTGGCAGACCAGAGCAACCAAAACACCCGCCAGTACGGCACTCCATGAAATTCGTTTTATGTAGCTGAATTGACCATATGCCTGCTTCGTTGAGTAATACTGATTTGCTTCCATTTTTTCAGAAAATTTTGTTGACAAGATATTGAAAAGTTTGACTCCGGAACTTACCCTGCCAACAGTATGCCAGGACAGACCATTTAAACTAATATACCTGTAATCCAACCAGTTGGAAATGTACATGCTGCAATAAGAAGGGAGAGAACATTACCCATAAGTGTGGAATAAACGCTCAGGTAAGCCATATCACTTCCTCCACTTCTCCTGCAAATAGGTATACGCTCAAGGGTATGTCTGCTTTCCGGCCGACTATTTCTGTTTATAATCCGGCGGGGGCCTGTCTGTGTTACCGCTGCTGCCTGACACGAAGTCTTCCTTTTTTGATAAAAACCTTGTAGCCAGCTACATCAATACAACCCAGGTATGTTTCAATGGAAAATTCCGGCCATTAGCCTTTTGGTCTGGCTTGGTTTACTAAGTCCGGTACGGGCGCAGGTCTGGCAATGGTCGGCACCGGTCAGCACCCTGCTTTCGCCCGAGACCAATGCCCCGCCGCAGGCTTTTCTATGGATCCCGGACAATTGCCGGTATGTGCGCGGCGTGGTAGTGGGCCAGCACAACATGCTCGAAGAAGGTATTTTTGAGCATGCTGCGTTCCGGAAAACCCTGGCAAAGCTGGGATTTGCCATCGTGTGGGTTACGCCGGCCATCGACTTCACGTTCGACTGGCATCCGACGCCCGGAAACCCCGGGGCCGGTGTCCATTTTTCCGGGATGCTAAACCGGCTGGCCGACGTTTCGGGCTACGCTGAACTGGCCATTGCCCCTGTCGTACCAATCGGCCATTCAGCGGCGGCCAGTTACCCGTGGAATTTTGCCGCCTGGCAACCCGGGCGCACCCTCGCCGCCATCTCTGTAAAGGGTGACGCGCCGCTAACCAACCTGACCGGTAACGGAAAACCGGCTCCCGATTGGGGAACGCATACGATCGACGGTGTGCCGGGACTGATGGTGATGGGTGAATACGAGTGGCGGGAAGACCGGCTGGCTCCTGCTTTTGCCTACGTAGCGGCCCACCCGGCCACACCGTTCAGCCTGCTGGCCGACGCCGGACACGGCCATTTCGACAGCCTCGATGCACTGGTCCGCTTTCTGGCACTCTATATCGAAAAGGCAGCAGCGTACCGCTTGCCGGAACACGCGTGGCAGCAGGATACAGTGATCCTGAAACCCGTTGACCCGCATGCAGGCTGGCTCATCGACCGCTGGCGGAAAGACAGTCTGCCAACGGCAGCGCCAGCCCCATACAAACGCTATACCGGTGACCGCCGCACCGCTACCTGGTGTTTTGACAAGGAAATGGCCGTGGCAACCGAAGCGGTTTACCGCCAGGCACGCAGTAAACGCTCCCAATACCTGGGTTACCGGCAAGACGGAAAATTTGTGAAACCGGTAAAAACGCATGGCAATTACCAGCTGGCCTTTCACCCCCTTGCCGACGGCATTACGTTTCAGGTGAGCAGCGCCTTTACTGATACGTCCCGCATCCGCCCTGCTACAAACCACCCGCAAACACCAGTGCGCATCGACCGCATTTGCGGGCCGGTCCGGAAGCTTAACGATACCACGTTTCAGATCAGCTTTTACCGCATGGGACTGACTAACCCGAAACGCTCCGGCGACATCTGGCTATTGGCGCATAACGGGGGCGACGGCACCTACAAAAGCGTGGTGCAGCAGGCCAACCTCCGTTTTCCGGTCCGCCAGCAAGAAGGACGCCCTCAGGTGATCACGTTTCCGGCGCCTGCCAGTGTCGAACCCGGCACCACAACCCTGACCTTGCAGGCGACATCAGACGCCGGTCTGCCGGTGTCTTACTACGTAAAAGAAGGCCCTGCTGTCATCCACGGAAACCGGCTTGTATTTACGCCCGTGCCGCCGCGCAGCAAAAAACCGGTCAAGGTTACCGTAGTCGCCTGGCAATACGGCATCAGTACCGGCGAAAAAATACAATCCGCCGTCCCCGTCGAACACTCTTTTTATCTGAATTAACCTTTGCCTTTCAACGCATATGCCTGAAAATAAACAACATAAAATTACCATAAACGCCCCCCTGTTCCGCTGTCTGCTGATCGTCCTGCTCTTACCGGTTTTCCCGGCAACGGCGCAGAAAGCACACCCCTATCTGTTCTATACCCCGCAGCGTACCGAACGGCTAAAAGTCCGGATCAAAACCGATACGTTGCTGGCGAACCGCTGGCAGGCCATCCGGCAGCGTTGTGACCAATGGATCGCAACTCCCAAAGGCGGCAATATGGAGCAACTGGCCTTTGCGTACACCATGACCGGCGATACCCGCTACGCGGAACGGGCAAAAACCTTGCTGAACGACCTGACCAACCGGCCGTTCTGGGACGGTATGGATGACCGTACGCCCCGCTGGAACGCCGGTCTGGCTACCAGCCACAACAACTGGACTGCCTCCGTCACGTTTGATGCCATCTATCAGACCTTGTCGGCCGGCGAACGCAAAACCATCGCCGGCAACATTTATAAACTGGGCATCGGGCCGTCTGTGGCCGACTGGCTGTCGAACGACAAGCGGATTCAGTCGCTTGATAACATGGGCCATAACTGGTGGGCCGCCATTGTATTTGAAGCCGGCATTGCCGCACTTGCCGTGATGAATGAACGGCCGGAAACGCGCCAGCTGGCCGAACGCGTCATGCGGGACAGCCGGCAGTGGTTTGCTTTTACGGGCAGTGTACTCGAAAACAAACCCGCCAACTTCGACGCCGCCGGTGGGTTTTACGAAAGCATCAGTTACGCCAATTACGGCGTTTCGGAGTACCTGCTTTTCCGGCTTGCCTATACAAATGCACTTGGCCCGGTGAAGATGCCTTATGATCCGCTGCTGCAAAAAACAGCCGACTGGTTTATACAGGCGGCCTATCCGCGCTCAGGCAATAAACCGGTTCTGTCGCTGAATTTCGGCGACAGCAATGATTTTGCCAACGGTGACCGTCCGGCTAAGCTACTGATGGCGTTGGGATTAGGCAAAGATGACTATTACTGGTACCTGCAACATACGGCCCGCAACCCGTTCCGGGAAGACATGAACGTGCAAACGCCCATGGGCCTGCTTTATCAGCCGGAAAACAAACCGGTACCGGCCCTGCCGTCGCTCCCCTCCTCGGCGCTCTACGCGGCCATGGGTTGGGGCATGCTCCGCAGTTCGTGGCAACCCGATGCCACCTTTCTGGGAATCAAAAGCGGCTACACCTGGAACCACGCCCATGCCGACGCCAATTCGTTTGTACTTTACCACAACGGCGAATACCTGCTGATTGACGGGGGCGATGTAGGCTATGGCAACCCCGAATACAGCAGTTATTTCGTCACCAGCCGTGCCCACAATATCCTGACATTCAACGGCGAGGCGCAGACACCAACGGATCAGTACAATGCCGTTAAGCACCCCGGTCACCTGTATAACCTGATTGACGGGGGGCAGCTGAAATATATGCTTGCCGATGCTGCGGGCCCAACCTCCCGGAATTTCCTGCGCAACTACCGGAATTTCCTGTGGATCGGTAATGTCATTCTGATTATTGACGACGTAAAAACCTACGAAAGCGGTAAGCTCGATTTTCTGTTGCATTATGCCGGTAAGGCCGTTAAAAAAGGGCCCGATTTCGAGATCACCAAAGACAGTGCAGCCATCCTGTTCCGGCCGTTATACCCCGAAACGCTGCCACTCGGCTACCCGCATGACTTTCCCGAAAAAATGAAGTACCGGACCGAATACGGCCTTAAGGACCGGACGACGGATGTCCAGATTCCGTATCTGGTGGTATCCCCGCCCGAAAAAACGGACCGGACCAAGCTCGTGAATGCCATCCTGCTGCTCGATGCACAGAACAAGCCGGTGCAGACATTTACCGGCTCCTCAGGCGCTAACGGGGCGGCGGGCCGCACTAACCTGCCGGTCATCGAAAAATTTGACGGGACGAATTACCAGGGCATCCGGATTACCCAAAACGGGCAGGTGACTGACGTCTATATCAACCTCTTAGCCGATGGCCGGCTTATGCACCGCAACGCCCACTTGCTGCTGAACGGATCAACCGCCGGCTGGGAGACCGATGCGTATTTGTGTGCGCTCACGTATCCGGCCGGTGCCGACCGCAACGATCCGTCGCAGATTACATCCTTTTTCGTCGGCAACGGCAGCTATCTGCGGCACAACGGCAAACCGCTGCTGAGTTCACTCGCCAAGACATTCCTTTATGCGGCACGGACCGGCAACACGCTGGATGTTCAGATTGAGGGGCAGCCGTACATGAGCGCATCGCTTGGCGTTGAGAAAATCAAAACCCTTACCGTTAACCGGAAGCCCGCCACGCCCCGCTACGATACCGGCAACCTGTTACTCATTGAACCCGATGAACAACCCTGAAACTATGCGACAAAACACAAGCCCTCAACATCGCCTTGCCTATACCCTGTTTTTCAGCTGGCTACTCAGTGCGTTTGCCGTTTCAGCCCAACAACCTTCGCTCCCGGTTGTCAGGCTGCAATCGCCGGACGGGAAACTGGAACTTACGTTTACCCAGCGGGAAGTCAGCCCCGGTAAACGTAGTCTTTCCTACCATGTTAACTATGGTTCCAAACCGGTTATGCTGGAATCGGCCTTAGGCGTTCAGATTGATAACCACGTGTTCGAACATGCGATGGCCCACACGGTCACCTCGGCGCCCGGCTCACAGGGAGCAGGCTGGTGCGATAATCTGGTCCTGAAAAATATCATCCGGACCTCGAAAGACACGACCTGGAAGCCCGTCTACGGCGAACGAAGCCTGATCCGCGACCAGTACAATCAGGTGGCGGTTCAGTTTACAAAGCCCGACAGCCCGGATTATGAACTGACGCTCATTTTCCGCGCCTACAATGCCGGGGTAGCTTTCCGCTACTTCTTTCCGGAGCAAACCAAGGGGCTGTATTACCGCGTAATGGCCGAAAACAGCGAATTTACCCTTCCCGACCAAACCAAAGCCTGGTATACTGCCTGGGCCCAGGGCCCCTACCAGGCGCTGCCGCTCGCAAACTGGCCTGAAACAGCCGAACGCCCGCTGACGCTGTCGCTGTCCAACGGCCTGTATGCCAGTCTGGCCGAAGCCGGACTGACCGACTATGCCCTCACCAAATTCAAACTGTCCGGGGAGAAGCCAAACACGGTGGTCACCTCGCTGTATGAAAGCGTGGATCTGATGTCGGACGTTGGCACGCCATGGCGTGTCATCATGGTGGCCGAACGGCCGGGGCAATTGCTGGAAAACAACGACATCCTGCTAAATCTCAACCCTCCCGCCACTGCCGCGAATACCGACTGGATTAAGCCTGGCAAACTGATCCGCGAAGTAACGCTGACAACCGAAGGCGCTAAAGCCTGCATTGATTTTGCGGCGGCGCATAACCTGCAGTATATCCTGTTCGACTGGAAATGGTATGGGCCGGCCTTTACCTTCAACTCAGACGCGCGGCAGGTGGTGGCGCCCATCGATATGCCCGGCATTATTGCCTATGGCAACGCGAAAAACGTGGGTGTGATTCTGTACGTTAACCTGCAGGCGCTGTACAAACAGATGGATGAGATTTTCCCGCTCTACAAAAAATGGGGTGTTAAAGGCGTTAAGTTCGGGTTTGTGGAGGTAGGTTCCCACCGCTGGATGACGTGGCTGACGGAAGCTAAACGGAAGGCGCTGGAAAATAACCTCATGGTGAATATTCACGACGAATACCGGCCAACGGGCACCAGCCGCACCTTCCCCAACGTCATGACCCAGGAAGGGATCCGCGGTAATGAAGAGTTTCCGGACGCTACCCACAATACCCTTCTGCCCTTTACCCGCTACATTGCCGGCGCCGGTGATTATACGATCTGTTATTACGATAAACGACTGAAAAACACCCATGCCCATCAGCTGGCCATGAACGTGATCTCCTACAGTCCGTTGCAATCGGTGTTCTGGTACGACAAACCGGCACAGTATGGCGGTGAACCGGAGATCGAGTTTTTCGCCAAAGTTCCCACCGTTTGGGACGACACCAGAGTCATTCACGACGCTATCGGTGAATACGTCACCATTGCCCGCCGCAGCGGCGACGACTGGTTTGTGGGGACTATCACCAACAACGACGCCCGTACGCTGAAACTGCCGCTTCGGTTTCTGACGGAAGGCCGTTCCTATACCGCCCATATCTATGCCGACGACCCGACGGTGCAGACAAAGACACAAGTGCGCGTGTCAACCCGATCGGTAAAGGCGGGGCAAACCCTTGACCTCACACTCTTACCCAAAGGCGGTCAGGCAATCTGGCTGACACCCGACAAGAACTAATACCATGAAACAAGTACTGCTAACCGGCGGCCTTGCCCTTGTGCTGACAGCGTTTACCGCAGCGCCGTCCCTCAATGTTGACGCCCAGCTCAATTACTGTGTGGGGCAGGCAACGAAAACCGCGGCCATGCTGCCAAAATCAGCCCCGAATCTGCCCCGCAACATCCTTGCGGGCAAAACCAGCTGGAACTATATCCGGTATACCGACTGGACAAGCGGGTTCTGGCCGGGGACGCTTTGGTATCTCTACGAATTCACGAAAGACCCGAAATGGAAAGCCAAAGCCGATTCGTTCTCCCGCGAGCTGGCACCGCTTGCCCGCCAGAAAGCCATTGACCATGACATTGGTTTTCAGATGTACTGTAGTTTCGGCAACGGGTTGCGGCTCACCGGTAATCCCGAATATAAGCAGTTATTACTGGCTTCGGCGGATACACTGGCCACGCTGTTCAACCCGAAGGTGGGTACCATTTTATCGTGGCCACGCTCCGTGCCGAACATGGAATGGCCACAGCACAACACCATCATGGACAACATGATTAACCTTGAACTGCTGTTCTGGGCGGCTAAAAACGGGGGCGGCAAAGGGCTGTATACCATGGCCGTTTCGCATGCGGCCACCACGATGAAAAACCATTTCCGGCCGGATTACACTTCGTATCACGTCGTAGTCTACGACCGTGATACGGGCAAAAAAATTAAGGGTGTCACGCATCAGGGCTATGCCGATCATACCATGTGGGCACGTGGCCAGAGCTGGGCCATTTATGGGTATACTATGACTTACCGTGAGACCAAAGACCCTGTTTTTCTGGACTTTGCCCAAAAAGTTACGGATGTTTACCTCGAACGCCTCCCCGCCGACCTGATTCCGTACTGGGACTTTCAGGCACCGGATATTCCGGATGCGCCCAAAGATGCGTCTGCGGCGGCGGTAACGGCCTCGGCCCTGCTTGAACTCTCGACACTGGTTAAGGATAAAGCCAAAGCCAGCCATTACCGGGACAAAGCGGAACAGATGCTGGAAAGCCTGTCGTCGGCGCAGTACCAGAGCCGTTCGGTCAATCCTGCGTTTTTGTTGCACAGTACCGGCCACAAGCCCAACAACAGCGAAGTCGATGCGTCGATTAACTACGCTGACTACTACTACATTGAAGCCTTGCTGCGCCTGAAAAAGCTGCGCACCGGCAAACCGGTTCTGGCAAAACTGTAGGGCTATACCACACCGCTCCGCAAGGAAGACTCCCGGATGATCAGCTGCGTGTCGAAGACAATGGTCCCGGCACGGACAGCGTCATCCGGGTTTTCTATCTGGTGCACCAGCAGCCGGACCGTTTCCTGAGCCATCTCCGCAATCGGCTGGCTGACACTGCTCAGCGTCGGCGAAAAAAAGGCCGAAACCGGTTCGTTATTAAAGCTCACCATCGCCACGTCGGCCGGTACGGAGAGGCCTTTTTGCTGCATCGCATAGAGTGCCGGATAGGCAATGCGGTCGCTGATGGCAACAACACCGTCGGGCGGCTGGGGCAGACTCATCAGTGACAGTGTCTGGACGATAGTGTTTTCGCTCGTGTAATCGCAGTGGCGGATATATTGTTCGCCGGCCATCACACCGTATTCGGCCGCCGCCTTCAGGTACCCGTCTACTCGCTGACGGCTCAGGGCAAGCTGTGCCGGTCCGGCCAGAAACCCGATCCGGCGGCAACCCTGTCTGATCAGGTGCTCGGTCGCCTTAAAGGCGGCGGCCTGATTATCAACAATTACCCGCGTAGCAGCGAGACTTTCCGCCGTCCGGTCGACCAGTATTACGGGAATGCCACGTTTGATCAGTTTTTCGACATGGTCCAGATGCACCGTATCGCGGGACAGTGAAATGATCAGTCCTTCGACCCGACTCCGCAGCAGATTTTCGATACAGACCGTTTCCCGTACATACGACTCATTCGTTTGGGTGACCAGCACGCTGTATCCCGCCTGCATGGCTGTTTCTTCAAGGTTGTTGAGCATGGCCGAAAAGTAGTGATAGCTCAGATTCGGAAATACCACCCCGATTGTTTTCGTCCGGCTTTTTACCAGATTCTTTGCCAGCTGATTAGGCTGGTAATCAAGCTCTTCTGCCAGTTTTTTAACGGAATTCCGCGTGTCCGGATGAATCTCCGGTAATCCCCGTAACGCTCTGGAAACCGTTGAGATGGAAATGTTCAGCGTCCGTGCAATATCTTTGATGGTAACGGGTGCATTTTTCATAGGTGCTGCAATGACTAAATTATCACTTATCCAAGAACATGAGGCTGATTATCAACTATCGGCTAGTGCCCTCTTCACCGTGAAGTGAAACTTGTACTGGAAAAAATTTAATGATTTTTTTTCAATTTAGCGCTTTGCAAACGTTACCGCAAACGTTTGCAATAAATATTCTTCCCTAATAC
>NZ_CAMFHL010000282.1 GCF_945952095.1 uncultured Arsenicibacter sp.
GGGTAAGGTCGTGCAGCAATACCAGCTTGGTCTGGTGCCGGTACTGAACTACCGGTGGGAGTTTTGAGGCGGGTTGGGATAGTGAAAAACCAAACTTTTTTCAGTACGTTTGCGTTTCTATAGTACACGCATATCTGGGGGCGACCGGAATTGACAGCTTGCAGAGGTCGCGTGTAAGCATGCCGGGAGTGGGCGACAGTTCCCGTCTAAACAAATCGTCGAACAATAACTGGCGAGTATAACTACGCCATGGCAGCTTAATCCCGAGCGGATAGCATAGCCATTGTCTCCCCGGCCTACGTGCTGCTGGCTGGATCAGGAGGCATCGACTCGCAGCGCTGGCCCGGCTAATGGTCTTGACACCGGGTAAGATCCTAAGACCTAAGGTTTCTGGTCGGCCTGACGCGAGCCAGCCTTAAGCCCGACAATCCAATCGTTTCTAAGCATGTAGAAAGCACGACGGGTTCCTTGACTGGACGAGGGTTCAACTCCCTCCGTCTCCACATTTCCAAAGCGCTGTAAGTCAAGTACTTACAGCGCTTCTTTTTGTTGTCATAGCAAGTGTGGCAAAAAAAAGCGTATCCAACCATGTCACTTTTAGAACTATTCCAATATAAACTACCTGTACTTTCTAAGCCAAAAGACAATATAACACGACCGATTGGTTGATGGAAAACGAACAACTATTTGCTAACCCCAATGACGACAATTGGTTAGAACGGGCAACGCCTGACTCAGGTGGCAGTGTACGGATTTGTATCAAACATGATGATTTATTACCTGGAGACGCTTCACCGGGCTTTTACTACCATACTGTAATCACACTAACAATCAAATTTCAACCTCCCCGCGTACATTAATTTACCGATAGCATCATCCGAAGCGCCTGATTAAACCGGCGGGCGCGGGCCGGCCAGTATTCGACGTTGTACGGGGCCAGAGGCTCTTCATTGATCCGGATAGGGTTGATCCGGATGTAAGCGATCGGGTGCTTGCTGAGCAGGTCAAGATGCCCTGGCGTTAGTTCGGCCTGTACCTGCAACACACCATTCAGCGTGTGCCAGCCCCTCATAACCGGCATATCCAGTATCTGCCCGTTCTCCAGCCGCACCAGCACTCGCGCCGAATCCGGCATGTCGTATTGCTCCCTGTAATTGCGGATGATCTGTAACATGTAGAGCCGGCCTTCCGTTTTGCTGACCGTAACATGGTTCGGAATGATCCGCCGCGACCCTTCCGGCCGTGCCTGTATCACCGACGGAACCGATTCGGGGCTGTAATCATCAACAGTATAGGAGGAAACCTGACGGGTAAAGGGATCTTCATGGCGGACAAAAAAGAAATTCCCGTAATCAGCGCAGCCGGTTAACCATATGCTCAGGGCAATCAGAAGTGGAAAGGTGCGTTTCATAATGCTGTGGTTTGGTGCCTGTAAACTACAGTAGTTTCGCCACTTTACCAAAATGAATGTACCATTCACACGGTTTCGTTTACATATTAGGGCATGCCTGTCTTAAATATGTTTGATAGAGGAGCAAGACAGTTGTGCTAAACCCGGTCAACAATCCCTTGAGCTTTGTTTGCCTCAGCGATAAGATAATCGAGGTTACTCTTGATTTCCTGCGTCATTTTGTCCTCCCAATTGGTTTCACCCTGAAAGGCTCGCGCATACTCCGTTCTGCCAATGATAACGCACTGGCGGTCGATTAACTGAAGCAATTCAATCGAAATAACATGTGGCCACATCCTCCGGTCGCCGGGCGTATGGCGAACCACACATTTCCGTCCGCCATTAATCAGATCAATGGTATACGGTGGCTCGAACGGTATAGTAAACGCAATTTTATACTCCGGCCCGTTGACAAAGGTGTCGATTGGCTTTTCATAAGTCTTGTCAACAAAGCTGCTGATGGATGTGCGAAGCTGGGAGCTTTGTTCGTCTACAGTGTGTTTGTGTTTCCTTGCCTTTAAATGTTGGTACCAGTAAGCGCCCCCACTGATTAAGATTAGAATGGCCGTAAAATAGCCTGTCATATATACTTGCTCTTGATCGTCAATCAATTATACGAAGAAAACGTCGGATCAATTGCATTTTTTATTAAACGTGGGATAGAAAAAAAATTGATTATTAAATAGCATTACCAATAGATTATATTGGTTTACTTAAATTAATCTATATTAACTATCAATTAAAAAAAACGCATTGTTTTAGCCGGTTTTCAGTTAAGTCCGCAAATACCAGTTATGACATCATTTATGTTTTGCAGAAATAAACCATGCCTTTTAGAGGAATAAAGCAATGGTAATTATTTCCCGTATGAATGAGGCTTTTTCATATTAACAACTAATGGCTGTTAATAAAATGTTGCGACTTCTTTTCGTCTCTGCGGGTTAAAAGCTTGCCGTCGGGATCAAGAATAGCCGTTTTCGGAGTAAAGCGGACGGGGAAAACAGCACTCAACTTACCGGCGGCAGGCCTGAGGACAAACCGCTGCTGTTGTCCGCCGGTACCGGTAAGCAGGACATCAACCGGTTCCCGAAAGGCAATCGGTTTACTTCGCCCATGCCCGTCTTCACGGTATTTGTTTACCTGTCCGCTAAGTGCCGCCGCATAGGTTCCGTCGGGCCGGCGACGGGTAGTGGCCTTTGTCAGCAGGAGGTCATACGTGACGATATCAGTGAACAGCTCGCGGATTTTAGCCTGGTCAGCCGGAGTAGCCTGTGCATAGAAAGCAGCCAGCAAGTCACGGGCTGTCGGCGGGCGGTGTGGCCAGGCATTGGCCGCATAAAATTGCCGCAGGGCCTTATTCAGACGCACTTCCCCCATCTGTTTATACAATTGGTACATAACCACCGCCCCTTTGTCGTACGACAGATAGGTCTTATAGGGGTGCAGACTGACCAGCGGGTCTTCCGGCATGGCATGGCGGTTTTGCAGGTACAGGTCCTTGTGCACAGCGACCCGCGCCGGCAAAATGGCTTCGCCGTAGAGGCGCTTATACAGCATCAGTTCGGTATACATGGCCAGCGTTTCGGTCAGGAGGGGGCTGCCCGCCCGTTCATCGGGACTGATCCGTTCATTGCCCCACCACAGGTGCGAAAGCTCATGGGTTACCAGCTCTGTCAGGATGTCGCGTTCGGGGGCTCCGGTCAGCAAATTCTGGTAGCCATAATGTTCGCGGCAAAACAGACTGCCGGGGTAGGCAGTACCTGCAAAACCCTGTGCTGCATCCGAAATTTCGGCAAACCGGACCGTTTTATGCGGCGACGGCCCGAATGCAGTCACATTATAGGCCAGACTCGTGGCGGCAACCCGCAGCAGGTGGTCAATATTACGGCTGTGTTCCGGATGAAAACAGGCTTCAATGGTTGTGCTGCCAACGTTTATTTTGCGGATGGCATACCGCGCCGAGGCCACGGCAAACCGGAACGGAATCGGGGTGGTACTGCGGTAATGGAAATAGGTACGGTTGCCGGTTGTGCGGCGGGAGAGCAGTTCGCCCGGACTGATGACCGTCTGCGGCGCCTCCGTCGAAATTAGGGCATCGTAGCGGATAAACGCATGGTCGGTTGCAGGCGGGGCGTCGAGTGGCTTCAGGCTAACAGGGGGCAAGTGCCGTGACTTCCGTTCGGCCGGGTCGGTAATCTCATTCTCGGATTGATACCCTAACTGCGGGAAATACCGGCTGATCCGGATAAATGACCCGTTAGCGACAATAGCGTTGAATGCCGCCGGTGCATTAAAGCCGGCATCGCTGTAGGAAAGCCGGAAGGTAACCTGTACGGAATCATTGGGCATCAGGGATTTACGCAGCCCGAAAACGGTGTAGCCAAAGGCATTGTCCTGCCGGATCTGCTGCCCGCCGGTGACGCGAATCCCCGCCAGATGTATATCCTGACTACTATTCAGGTACAGGGTATCAATTGGTTTTCCGGTTTTATTCTGTAGCTGGTACGCGCCCCTGACCGTATACCGGCCTTCACCCGGATACAGATCAATGGTGGTCTGAACCGATACAGGGGTTGGCTGCGGGTAGGTTTTCAGAAAGCCATACGTTTGCTCATACGCCTGCTGCCAGTCGAGCCGCTCGCTACGGCTTTTGTGGTCGGTATTCAGGAAAATAAACACGCCAATGCTGAGTGACGCCATTGTCAGACAAACCGGCAGGAGCATGCCCCGAAACGTGATTGTCCGGGGTGAACTGCCGCGAAAAAGCCGTGTAAGCGTAAACAGCAGGAGGGTGATAAATGCCCAGAACACCAGATGATAGCCAAAACCGGTCAGGTTCGGACCAAATCCCGCCATGTCGCTGTACTGGCCCCGAAACGTGTTTGCGAACCGGAGCAACGGATGCCGCAGGCCAAGAACAGCCCCGAGGGTTGTATGCGAGACCAGCAATAGAACACCCGAAACGGCCATCGCCGCATACCGTTGGTTGATCAGCGCCTGCAAACAGATAACGAGTCCGGCGTTCAGCATCAGCGGCATACCAATGAGATAGAACAGCGACGCATAAAGCTTGGGGCAGATCGGGGCGTTGCCTTTTAGCAGCTGGATGCCAATGCCGGTGCCGATACTGATCAGCAGTAATATGCTGATAATCGTGCTGGTTGATAGCCAGCTGGCGGCCAGTCGGACACTGCCGGAAAGCGGTGTGCTGTTTTCAAGCGCATCAAAGCGGGTAGTGTGGCTGCGCCAGTAAACCTCACTGCCGAAGATCAGGAGGGCAAACAGTCCCATCATCGGAAATGCTGATAGTATGTTGTTGACCATGAGGCCGGTAGTGGCGATTTTTTCGGGTAACCGGCTGTTGCCGTCTACATCGCTGAGGGTTTCGATCAGCAGAAAACCGACCCATCCCGGTGTGAGCAGCAGGAACGGAATGCTCCGCACAACGGCCCGTATATCCGTAACCCACAGCTGCCAGAGGCAATGCAGGTTATAGGTCATTCCATGCGGCCGGGGTAATACAGGCCGGTAGTTCGTTGTAACCGGTAGTTGTTCATCAGCCGCCCGGCTACGGGAGCGGGGCTGGCTATCGGTCGTAAACCGGAACCGATGGTAGGCAATGATGAGCAACAACCCGGAAAGACCCAGCACCGCCAACCGGTTGAGCAGCAGGTTTCCCGTCAGGCTAACCAGCTGATTGTTTCGCTGCCAAGCCGTCCAGTGCTGCGTCTGAGCCAGAAAACCGGCAATCCCGAACGGATCAAGCAGGGCTGCGCGGTGTAGGGTCGCCTGCGAGACGGGCGCGCTGTTGGCAATCAGCGGGGAGTTGGTGTAAAACGAAATGCCCCAGTACAGAAAATACAGAAAAATGCCGGCAATATACACCAGCAGCTTTTGCCGCGTCAGTAACCCGATGCAGCAGGCAAGGGCCGTGCACAGAACAATGTTTGGCAGCAGGAGCAGCCCGAAGGGGGTCAGGTAATTGAGGCTCCGGAACGGGCCGATGTTGTCCGTACTGCCTGCGTTCAGGGCATGCCCTGCCCACAGCCCGGCCAGCAGTACACCATAGCTTGCCATTGTCAGGCCGCAAATTACCGAGAACCGGCTTAGTACGTACGGCATTTTGCGGACCGGGGTGGCAAACAGGATGGCGTCGAAACGGGCATCCTGTTCACGGAAAAGTGATTGGGCACCCAGTAAGGTGGTAGAGAAAATGGCCAGCAGTGAGGTCAGGCCGATGATATACGTCAGCACATACGTGCCGTTGACGTAGGTATCGGGAAACGGAAAACGGGCGCCGGTACCCATGAAAACCCCAAGCAGGAGATAGGCAGCCAACAACAGCAGAAAACTCTTTTTACGGGCAAATAATTGCCATTCGAAACGGAGGAAATCAGTAAACATGCTGGTCGGGTTGGTGTAGCTGAATAAAGTAAACGTCTTCTAAATCAGGATTTTTCGGTGTGAATCCGGCATCGGGTTGCTGGTCGGCATAGACGCTGATGTGTGGCTTACCGCCGTGGAGCTGGGTAGAAATAACGCGGGCTGTCTGCTGATAAACAGCCAGTTCGCTGGTCTGAACAGGTTTTGTCCACACTTTACCGGCAATAGCGCTCACAAACGCATCGGGATTACCGGCCGCAATCACCGACCCATGCTGCATGATGGCCATGTGGGTGCAGAGGTTACGCACGTCCTCAACCAGATGGGTCGACAGGATAACGATAATCTGCTGCCCGATTTCGCAGAGCAGGTTATTGAAACGGTTACGCTCTTCGGGGTCCAGACCAGCGGTTGGTTCGTCGACAATGATCACCTGCGGATCGCCGAGCAGGGCCTGGGCAATGCCGAACCGTTGCCGCATCCCGCCCGAAAACGCGCTGACAGCTTTGTGGCGGTGTGCATACAGGTTCGTTTTGTCGAGCAAGGCCATAATCTGTTCGTTCCGGCGGCGGCGGTCGCGGATGCCTTTCAGAACGGCCAGGTGATCGAGCAGGGTGTAGGCCGACAAGCCGGGATAGACACCGAAATCCTGCGGCAGATAGCCAAGCTGCTGCTTAATAAATGACGGATCAGCGACCAGATCGACACCGTTGAGGGATATACGTCCCGCGTCCGGTGGTTGCAGGCCGGCCAGCGTACGCATTAGGGTTGACTTCCCGGCACCGTTCGGCCCCAGCAGGCCAAACATACCGTTGGTAAGGGTTAATGTGATGTTATTCAGCGCTTTCGTGCCGTTAGCATACGTCTTCGAGACGTTCTGCAGAAGTAACGTGTTCATCGTTGTTCAGTAATTGTTGGCAATAGTATTCCCCGCAGCCGTTTAGCTGTCAATTTTTTTACAAAACCGATTTATTTTTTCACCACATAGTCACATAGAGAAACAAAGAGTTTTAAGGGCATTGAGTGGTATGTAGATGATTAGGTCAACGTGTCGCTCAATCACTCATTCACCCAATCAATCATTACTCTTCGTCCACAAACTCCAGAATGTCGCCGGGCTGGCAGTTCAGGGCTTTGCAGATGGCGGCGAGGGAGTCGAAGCGGATACCTTTGGCTTTTCCGGTTTTCAGGATAGAGAGGTTAGCCGGCGTTACGTCCAGAATATCAGCCAGTTCCTTTGACTGCATTTTGCGTTTGGCCAGCATGACATCCAGATTTACAACAATCGGCATAGTTAAAAAATTAAGTCCTGTTCTTCCTGCAAGTGAAGGCCTCTGCTAAAAATTACGGCCATGAAGTAGGCAAATATCCCCAAAACAGCGTGTAAAACCGTCAGAATAACGACAATTTCTACTTCATACTGACTTGCCACGTGATAAATCAGAAACGGCAGCGGCAAGAGGAAATTCAGCAGATAAAAGATTCTCAGCCGCCGCACACCCCGCTCTGTGAACAGTTTCTGCTCCCGGAAAATCTGGAAAATATTGCCCAGCAGCCAGAAAAACAGCCCGTAGAGCGCGATAAAGGCAATCAGCTCGAAGACATACATAAACCCTGAATCGTCGCCGATCAGAAAGCGCTGGTCCGTAAACGGGAAGTTGATCACAAACCGGCCTTTATCAATCGGATGCACCAGCGTATCCGGAAACATAAAGCAGATCAGGCAGTAGGCAGCCGTTGCCAGATAGGGGATGGCAGCCGCTCTAGACAGAAAAAGTAAGGCCGAAGCCAGTGTTCGTACTTGTTGCATCGCATTCATTGTTTATGCAAACGTAGTAATTAATTATTGTAAAACAATAATTAATTACTGTAATGTGATGAGTGGTAATTGTAGAAAAGCCCGCCGTATCAACTACGGCGGGCCGGTAATCAGTTAGGGAGATTTAGTTGCTGCCAGCCAACGGCACCAGCTTCGCGTTCAGATCGGGAGTTTTCATGTCTTTGTCGAACGGAAACATCGGACGTTCGATGCGTTTGTAGGGGAGCCGGAATAAATCCTGATCAACACCGCCGGGTGTCAGGGCCATGATCCAGTCTTTCTGCATGGCATACAGCTCCGGTTCGAGGTAGCCGATTTTGACCACCACAATATCGGCCTTGCGCGGTGCCAGTCCCAGTCGTGTAAAATCGTTCTCTTTGTGGTATGGTTTGCGTTTCTGGGTAACAATCACCCGCACGCTGCCGACCTTCACCACGACTTCAACCTCCGCATCGCGGTCGCCTTCGACAATGGACTCAACCGTACCTTTCAGGCGGACCGGCTTGGCATAGCGGGCATCGACACTAGCTCCGGCCGTACCATCTACCTGTCCGCCGACACCGGCCGCTTTCGCTTTCTTAATAAACTCCGGTCCGGGAATGGAAGCGTAAATCAGCGCAGGTCCGTCGGGCTTCTGAAATTCGGGACGTGCGAGAATCTGCGTCAGCGTCCAGGTCACGTCACCAGCACCGCCGGCCGTCGGATTATCGCCGGTGTCACTGATAAAAAACGGCTTTTTCTGGCTGACAATGGCCTTGGCCAACACATCTTCCAGCTTACCGACGGGGGCTACAAAATCGAATTGATCGCGGACAGCCCACATGGCCGCCGCCAGTTTTTCGGCCGTTTGGGTTACTTTTGTTTTATCGTCGCCGACGACCATGACCGCCGCATGGTTACGGGGTTCGTCGGCCCAGGCATAACCTATCCAGATGCCGCCGTCAACAATACCGTCCTGCCCGTCAACGGCCGGTGCGACCTGCTGATACAGACTTTTGCCGGGTTCAATGCGGGTACTGGTTTTTTCGCCCGGCAGTAGAATCGGTACGTTGATCAGGGCCTTATAGGCTGGTTTGCCCTTACCGCTGTTCAGGCGGTTGAGGAGGTTGGTGACCGCGCGTTCCTTGGTCTGCATGGCATCCTCGTGCGGCGCCATGCGGTAGGTAGTCATCAGGTCGGTGTTTTGGGCCAGCCGCCGTGAGACGTTGCCGTGAAGGTCCATAGAGGTCGAGACCAGGGTAGTATACCCGATAACCTGCCGGATGCGGGTAATCAGATCGCCCTCGGGATCGTCGAGGCCCTGCACGCTCATGGCCCCGTGAATGTCGAAATACAGCCCGTCGTAAGGCGCATATTTTTTGAGTGAATCCAGCATTTTATGCACCAGCGATTCGTAAGCTTCGCGCGAAACGATCCCGCCCGGCAGCGATTTTCCGACAATGGTCGGTACCCAGACTGCTTTTTTGCGCATGGGCGACATCGGCATCATAAACGGATAGGCGTTGAAGACCTCGCCGCTGTAACGCGCATGAAAGGCCGGTTCCAGCGTAACCGCCGGTGAAAAC
>NZ_CAMFHL010000283.1 GCF_945952095.1 uncultured Arsenicibacter sp.
ACCTTACCCTGCAACGCATCAAAATAGCTGTACGCGGCATTCTTCGCCCCCGTAGCATTCAGCAAATCAAGCGATAAGGTCCGGCTGTATTTCGGCTTGCTCTTCCGCCAGTAAACCCGTACATCGGCACGGAAATAATCCGGCAGGCGGACATCAAAATCATTGCCTTTATATACGGTCCGGCCCGCATTCATTGAGCCAACCGCATCAATCGTGCGATCCAGGTAGCCGCCCAGCTGCGTGATTTTGGCATTGACACCCCACGTACGGGTGCTGCCGTATTTCAGCCGCGTAAACTCCTTACCGCCGGTCAGGGCCAGCGTATGCCGGCCGTTGAAACGCGTGTTCCGCCAGACGCCGTCGTTGGCCTGGTACTTCGAATCATACACCGATCCGGTCAGCAACAGGTAATAGCCTTTGGTCAGGAACCGCTGATACGTCAGTTCCAGTCCCATATTCCGGCCTTTACCGGTGTTGGCCAGCTGCTCGGGACGGGCCGCAAACTCGTTGATGTCGATAAAATTCAGGGCCGATGTCACACTGCCGGCATTTACCGACACCGGTACCTTAAACAGATACTGATAATAGACTTCCGCCTTCAGGGATGAGGTTTCGGTCAGCGCACGGGTATATCCGGCCACGGCGTGATGGGCTTTAGTGAAGCCAAGGCCGGTATTACTGATCCCATTAACGGCGTCCAGCGGTGAGCCTTTGGCCGCGATATAGGTCATGGGCTGCTGCGTCTGGCTGTGCAGGCCGTACGCAACTGTCAGCGTATTCACCGCATTGGGCGCATAGCGGGCCGACAGCCGTGGCTCCAGCGAGAGGCTTTTGCTGTTCAGGGTAAAGAGGTTGGCGTGCAGACCGGCATTAATCATCACCGCTTCGTTCGGCGTCCACTGATAGTTGGCGTAAGGCTGAATCAGCCATGCCTGTAAGACGCCCTCCTGCACCCGTCCCTGCCGTGGCGGCGGGGTAAATGCAGTCTGGCTCTGCCACAAACCGGCCGATCCGTACCAGCGTGTCAGGTACAGGCCTGTCTGTAACCGGCGCTGATCGGTAATCCGGCGCGTCAGGGCGGCATGAATGGTGGCGCGGCCGTTGGTCGAGCGGTCACGCACATAGGCCGGCAGATTCACCGCCATCGCCTCTGCCGGCGACTGGAAACGGTTGTTGGTATTGGCCGATGCCACTGCGGATACTTTGATCGAGTAGCGGTCATTCAGCGCGCGGCTGTAGGTCAGGCCGGTGGCCAGCATCCGTGAGCTGAAATAAATATTGTAGCGGTCCTTGTCGGCCAGTCGTTCGGCGGGGTCTTCAGGGGCTTTGAAATCGTTGCTGCTGTTACCGGCCATCCCGAAAAAGGTCAGCGTCCCGCCTTTTTTCAGCGGTTGCGTCAGGTTAAACGACAAGTCCTGAAATTTGATAGTCTCGCCGCCGAAGGATACCCCCATCAGACCAAGCAGGCCGGTAAACGAGTACCGGTAGTTGACCAGGTAGGACGAGCCTCTGGTTTTATTGAGCGGCCCTTCAGCGGCCAGATCAAGGCCGATCAGGCCTGCCTGGGCCGTAAATTCGTGTTTCTCATTGTTGCCGGTCCGGAACCGCATGTCCAGAATACCGCCGATGGTGTTGCCGTATTCCGGCGAAAAAGCACCCGACAGAAAGCGCGTGGCTCCCAGCAGCTGGGCACTCAGGATATTTACCCCGCCCCCAGAGGACGTGGGCCGGTCGCCGATGGTACCGGCGTTGCTGAGGTGATTCGGGTTTACGATCTCAACGCCTTCGAGCCGCCAGATGGTGCCGGCCGGCGAGTTGCCCCGCACCGACAGGTTATTGGCCTGATCGTTGGTATTGACCACGCCGGGGAAGGAGGTCGCCAGCCGTGCCGGGTCAAGGTATGTTGCGGCAAACCGCAGAATCTGCTCCGTCGAAATGGATTGAATGCTGCTGATGGTATTATCGGGGCGGCTGCCTTTCACTACCGTTTCGGCCAGGTTTTCGCTCCCCGGCTTCAGCCGGATCTCAATGATCTGTTCCTTACCCGATTCGAGCAGAATTTCCTGAATAATCTGTGTTTCATACCCCACAAAACGGCAGGTAAGCTGGTAGCGCCCGACAGGCAGCTTCGGCATCCGGTAACTGCCGTCGGTTTCAGTCGTCAGGTTATACACCTGGGTGGCATCTTCGATCTGCAGGCCCGCACCGGGCAGCGGCTTTTCCGTATCAGCATCCAGCACATGCCCGCGGATGGTTTGGGTCGGATGGCCCGGCCCCTGCTGTGCCAGAGACAACGTTGACAGGCCAGCCAGTAAAAGAAGTAACAGGTAAAGATTTCGTACGATAGGCATTGCGGAATTGTGCAAACTTATTTTTTGATAATGAGTTATTTTGTCATTTCATCAGCCAGTGCAAAACAAGTACGCCTATGCCAACCATGAACACCCCGTTCGAAACCAACCTCTTCCGGCATTTGTCGCAATTCTTTGCTGATCACCACTATTTGTTACTGGCTGACCAAAAACAATTTCGCAAAATTACGCCTACAGGCTTTCAAAACGTCATTTTTTCTCCTTCTTTTTACCAGGATGAAATTTGGGTAGATATTTTGTTCGGTACCCGCAATCAGCAGATCGAACAGATTGCCCAGCAGTTTCTGCGGAATGCGCCGGAATTCCGCGATCACGCCAACACGACAATTGTTGCCCTCGGCAAATTCAGAGACACGCCTTATTTCCGGTACAAACTCAAACCGGATGAATCAACAGAAACACTCTGCCGCGACGTTGAATCGTTTTTCCGGAAGGATGGCTTTGCTTTTCTCGACAAACACGGGAGTATCGATGCCATAGACACGCTGCTGAACAGCCAGCCCGATCAGCCCTGCAAGTTTCTGTACAACCAGACGCATCGCTGTTATAAAGGACTCATTGCGGCACACCTCAACCACAATCCCCGCTTCGACGGGCTGATTGACCGGTACCGGCTCGAATTGCAGCGACAGACACAGAACCCCCACGAACAGCTGCAGTTTGAACGCCTCATTGCCTATCTGTTGCATTATTCAGCCAATTAGTCTCCCTTCATCTGTTTTTGTAACTGCGAATAACTACCTCCGTCAGCATCGGTTTTGCGGCCCGTTTCCGGTCGATTTGTGGTTCTATTCCATCTATGAAAACACCCCGTTAGTATATTCTCACTATGCCCTGGTTGTCTACGTCGGGGAATAAAGGATAACTTTCCGTTTAATTATTGGTGAAATAGTGTTTTCCGGCTTGTAAAACGCTCCGGCTACCGGCCTGAACAAAGCGTTGATTTTCCGGTTTAGCACTCAGTTAACGAATCGTTTCCAGCATAAACGTGAAAAGATGGACTGCTATAGGCCTTGTCGTTGTGATCGTCGGCGGGCTTTTTGTGTACAACAAGTATTTTAAGAAAGGATCAGAGAAAGGCCCCGAAGGGAAGGCAGCAGAAGGCGGAAAAGGCGGTGACGGAAAAGGAAAAGGCGGCCCCGGTGGCGGCGGACCTACATCTGTCAACGGCTTTATTGTTATCAAACAGGCCCTGAAGGAAGAAGTTGTAGCGACGGGCTCTCTGCTCGCGAACGAACAGGTTGATATTTTTCCGGAAGTATCAGGCCGGATTACCCAGCTGAATATCCGCGAAGGACAACCGGTTGCCGCCGGTACGCTGCTGGTCAAACTCTATGACGCCGACCTGAAAGCCCAGCTACAGCGGTTATTGGTACAGGAAGAAAACGCCCGCCGGACCGAAGACCGGAACAAGCAGTTGCTGGCCCGCGGCGGTATCAGCCAGCAGGAATACGATATCGTTGTGACGAACCTCAAAAGTGCCCTTGCCGATATTGAGGTGGTTAAGGCAAACCTCCGCCGGACCGAAATCCGGGCACCGTTTTCGGGTGTCATCGGTCTGCGGAATGTCAGCTTAGGAGCCTATGTAACACCGAATACGCTGATCGCCCGCCTGCAGCAGACCTCTTCCCTGAAACTTGATTTCTCGGTTCCCGAAAAATACGGGGTGTCGATTCGTCAGGGCAGCGAAGTGCGGTTTACAGTCGATGCCTACAGCAAACCGTTTTCCGGTCAGGTGTATGCGCTCGAGCCGTCTGTCGAAGAAGCGACCCGTAACCTCCGCATCCGTGCTCGCGTAAACAATACCGGCGCCCAGCTGCGTCCGGGCTCGTTTGCCAAGGTAACACTGACCATTCAGAACGAAAGCGGCATGATTGTGCCGACTCAGGCCGTCATTCCGCAAACCCGCAGTAAGCAGGTGGTACTGGTGAAAAACGGTAAGGCCGTATTTAAAGACGTAACTACCGGCATCCGCTCGGCCAGTACAATCCAGATTTTATCGGGTATTCAGGTCGGTGATACGGTGGCAACCACCGGCTTGCTGTTCCTCAAACCGGACGGTGATGTGAAGGTCAGCCGTGTGGTAACCCTGCAAAGTATCAAACCGATTGAACAGCCCGGCAGCGCAAAACCGTCGCAACCGGACAGTGTACCGGCCGCCGATACAAAACAGGCAAAGCTTTAGGGCGTAAGCGGACAGAAAACTGCCGCTATTGACAACGTAGATCAACTAAGTTATGAGTCTTTCCTCACTAAGTCTGAACCGGCCGGTCTTCGCGATGGTGATGTCAATCGTCATCGTTCTGTTCGGTGTCATTGGCTTTACGTTCCTGGGCGTCCGGGAGTATCCGGCCATTGATCCGCCGATTATTTCCGTCCGGACAAGCTATACGGGGGCCAACCCCGAAATCATTGAATCCCAGATTACGGAGCCGATTGAAAAATCGCTCAACAGTATTGAAGGGATCCGTAATATTTCGTCGCAAAGTTCGCTGGGGGTTAGTTCAATCACCGTCGAATTCGAACTCGGTGCTGACCTTGAGCGGGCCGCCAACGACGTACGGGATAAGGTATCACAGGCGCAGCGTCAGCTTCCGCAGGACATTGATGCCCCGCCGGTCGTCACTAAGGCCGATGCCAACTCCGACCCTATCGTGTTTATGCCGGTGCAAAGTACGAGCCGCAACATTATGCAGCTGTCCGACTACGCCGAAAACGTGTTGCAGGAACGGTTGCAGACTATTCCGGGCGTTAGCCAGGTAAACATCTACGGGCAGAAACGCTTTGCCATGCGTCTGTGGATTGATCCGCTGAAACTGGCCGCCTACAACATGACGATTCAGGATATCGAACAGGCGTTGTCGCGGCAGAACGTGGAGTTGCCAAGCGGTAAAATCTACGGCAACAATACCGAACTGACCGTTAAGTCGGTCGGCCGGCTGCTGACCGAAGACGATTTCAATAACCTGATTGTCCGCCAGACATCGGGTCAGATCGTCCGCTTTAAGGATATCGGGAATGCCATTCTGGGGCCGGAAAATGAAGAGACCCAGTCGAAGCAAAACGGGATACAGGGGGTGATTCTGGTGCTAATTCCGCAACCGGGTGCCAACTACGTCGATATTGCCAACGAGTTCTACAAGCGGTATGAGCAGCTCAAAAAAGAACTGCCCGACGATATTCAGGTGAGTATCGGGATTGACCGCAGTACGTTTATCCGGAAAGCCATCGAAGAAGTGGGCGAAACCCTGCTGCTTTCGTTTGTGCTCGTGGTACTGGTTATTTACTTCTTCTTCCGTGACTGGCTGATTGCGTTCCGACCGCTCATTGACATTCCGGTGTCGCTCATCGGTGCGTTTTTCATCATGTACATTGCCGACTTCAGTATCAACGTGTTAACACTGTTAGGTATCGTACTGGCAACGGGTCTGGTGGTAGATGACGGTATTGTGGTGACGGAGAATATCTTCAAGAAAATCGAGCAGGGCATGGATACCGAACAGGCGGCTAAGGAAGGCTCGGATGAGATTTTCTTCGCCGTTATTGCCACGTCGATTACGCTGGCGGTGGTGTTCCTGCCGATCATCTTCCTGCAAGGGTTCGTGGGCCGTCTGTTCCGCGAATTCGGTATTGTCGTTGCCGGTGCAGTATTGATCTCGGCTTTCGTTTCCCTGACCCTGACACCGGTTCTGAGCGTGAAGCTGACCAGCAAAAACCACGGTAAGGATTCATGGTTTTACAAGAAAACCGAGCCGTTCTTCCAATGGCTGGACAGCAGCTACCGGAGTTCTCTGAGCAGTTTCATGAAATCGCGGGGCTGGTCACTGGCGATGATCGGGGTTTGTATTGCGATCATTGTCGGTGTCGGCGGTATGCTGAAATCCGAACTCGCACCACTGGAAGACCGTGGTCGCCTGCGGGTTCCGATTACGGCTCCGGAAGGAACAAGTTTTGACGCCATGGCCAACATCACCGAACGCGTTACCCAGCTGGTTCTCGACTCGATTCCGGAAACAAAGCTGACTTTCAGTGTGGTGGCGCCGGGCTTCTCGGGCGGCGGCGCGGTAAACTCCGGCTTTATTTTCATTAACATGTCGGAGCCATCCGAGCGTAAGCGGTCCCAGCAGCAGATTGCTGACTTCCTGACGGCCAACCTGCGGAAGATCAGTGATGCCCGGATGTTCCCGACTCAGGAACAAACCATTCAGGTGGGCCGCGGTGGTGGTCAGCCGGTTCAGTTTGTCCTCCAGAACCTGAATTTTGAGAAACTGCGGGAAAAACTGCCGGTATTTATGGATGAAGTCCGGAAAGATCCGACGTTCCAGAACCCCGACGTTGACCTCAAATTCAACAAGCCTGAATTAAATATTACGATTGACCGGGAGAAAGCCACCAGTCTGGGGCTTTCGGTTCTTGACGTGTCGAATACACTTCAGTTAGCACTCAGTAACCGACGTCTGGCTTACTTCCTCATGAACGGGAAGCAATATCAGGTGGTGGGTCAGGTAGACCGCGCCAACCGCGACGAACCGGTCGATCTGGCGGCATTCTACGTCCGGAACAATCAGGGGCAGCTGATTCAGCTCGACAACCTGGTGAAGTTTCAGGAAGTCAGTTCACCGCCGCAGGTTTATCACTATAACCGGTTTAAATCGGCGACGATCTCAGCCGGTCTGGCCCCCGGCAAAACCATCGGCGACGGGGTAGCAGCCATGCAGGCAATTGCTGCCCGGACCCTCGACGATACGTTCCAGACGGCGCTTTCGGGCCCGTCGCGTGACTATGCCGAAAGCTCATCGAACACGTTGTTTGCCTTCGGCCTCGCGCTCATTCTGGTTTACCTCATTCTGGCCGCGCAGTTTGACAGCTTTGTCGATCCGTTTATCATCATGATTACGGTGCCGCTGGCGATTGCCGGTGCGGTGCTGTCGCTGTGGTTATTCGGGCAGACGCTGAACATCTTCAGCCAGATCGGTATCATTATGCTGGTGGGTCTGGTTACCAAAAACGGTATCCTCATCGTGGAGTTTGCCAACGAACAGCGCAAGGAAGGCAGGAACAAGTACGATGCCGCCGTAGAAGCGGCAGCCATGCGTCTGCGTCCGATTCTGATGACAACCCTCGTAGCGGCTTTTGGTGCCCTGCCGCTTGCCCTTGCTTTGGGGGCGGCTTCTAAAAGCCGGATGCCGCTCGGTATTGTGATCGTGGGCGGGCTGTTGTTCTCCCTGGTGCTGACGCTCTACGTCGTTCCGGCGATTTATACGTACATGACCCGTCGTAAAGACGAAATTCATCCAGCTGATGCCAAACGGCCGCTTCCGCAGCCGGCCGGCCGCTCAACCGGCGATTCGGAAGATCCAAAACAAATGGAAGTCCGGCTGGACCATTAATTCCGGCCGGTAAACGGAAGAAAAGGGCGAACTGATCAGTCGGTTCGCCCTTTTCGTTATCAGAATCCCTACCTTTGCAGCTAGATTGTTAACATACATACATTACTTTGAAAATCTGGCAAAAAGAAGGATTCGGGGCTGAACCGTCCGAAGCAGCCGCCAAAATTGACCGGTTTACCGTTGGCCGGGACCGCGAAATGGACGTTTACCTCGCCCCGTTCGACGTATTGGGGAACCTCGCCCATGCGACCATGCTCGAAACCATTGGTCTGCTGACGGCCGATGACCTGACCCAGCTGCGGGCAGAACTGAAAACGATCTACGCCGATATCGAAGCAGGCAACTTTACCATCGAAGACGGCATTGAAGACGTACACTCGCAGGTAGAGCTGATGCTGACCCGTAAGCTGGGGGATGTTGGCAAGAAAATTCACAGCGGCCGGTCGCGTAATGATCAGGTCCTCGTTGACCTGAAACTATATACCCGCGCACAGCTCTGGACGGTTGCCGAAGCCACCCGCCTGGTATTCGATCAGCTGATTTCGCGGTCGGAGCAGCACAAAAACGACCTGTTGCCAGGGTATACCCACCTGCAGATTGCCATGCCATCGTCGTTCGGGTTATGGTTCGGAGCCTATGCCGAAGCCCTCGCCGACGACATGCTGACACTCCAGACGGCGTTCCGGCTGGCCAACCGCAATCCACTGGGTTCCGGGGCGGGCTATGGGTCTTCGTTCCCGCTCAACCGGACACTAACCACGCAACTGCTTGGCTTTGAGGGCATGCACGTCAATGTGGTTTACGCCCAGATGAGCCGTGGTAAAACCGAGCAAACTGCCCTGAATGCCATTGCCGCCATTGCCGCTACGGTTTCCCGGCTGGCGATGGACATCTGCCTGTATAACAGCCAGAATTTCGGGTTCCTGACCCTGCCCGACGCCCTGACAACGGGGTCGAGCATCATGCCGCACAAGAAAAATCCGGATGTCGCCGAGCTGCTGCGGGCCAAAAGCAACCGCCTGAAAGCCCTGCCGATGGAGATCACCATGGTGATGAGTAACCTGCCCTCGGGCTATCACCGCGACATGCAGATTCTAAAAGAAGTGCTGATGCCGGCCTTCGATGAGATGCTGGACTGCCTGCAGATTCTGGCTTTTACGCTCGAAAACATTCAGGTAAAACCAAACCTGCTGGCCGACGAAAAATATGACCTGCTGTTCAGTGTAGAACGGGTCAACGAACTGGTGTTGCAGGGTGTACCGTTCCGCGAGGCCTACCGGATTGTCGGAAAAGAAATTAATGAAGGATCCTATAAAGCCTCCCGCGAGCTGAAGCATTCGCACGAGGGTAGCATCGGCAACTTAGGGAATGACCTGATTGTCGAGCAGATGGATACGGCCTGTCTCTTATACACATCTGACGCTGCCGACGACTCCTTACGTGTAGA
>NZ_CAMFHL010000284.1 GCF_945952095.1 uncultured Arsenicibacter sp.
CCGATTAGGAATGATCCAACCAAATCCAACAGCAGCAACAGCAAGAGTCACACCGGTGCCATCCGAAACGAAAGCATCGATACTCAATTCAACGATAGAGTCCAAGGCGAAATCGCCGTCATTCACAGCAAAACAACCGACCATTCCACAACTGATGAACGAATCGCTACCGTTGGAATAACCGGCCGGGCGTTGCCGGAAAACGTGCCTAACCAACACGCAAAAACCAGCAGTAAAACTAAATAAGCCTTCATGTTACGCTTTTGGTAAGGTAATCTCAAAGGTCGTCCCCATACCTTCAACGCTGTCAACCCTGATTTCGCCGCCGTGGCCTTTGGTAATGATGTCGTAGCTCAGCGATAAGCCAAGGCCGGTACCCTGACCGGTGGGTTTGGTCGTAAAAAACGGCTGGTAAATTTTGTTAATGATCTCTTGCGGGATGCCGGTGCCGTTGTCTTTAATACGCAGGATAGCTTTGCCGTTTTCGAGCTGTGTGCTGACTTTCAGCGAGGGCTGAAATACCACCGGTCCGCCAGCGTTCCGTTGTTTTTCCTGAAGTGCATAAAAGGCGTTACTGAACAGGTTAATCAGGACCCGCCCGATTTCCTGCGGCGCTATATTGACCTCGCCGATATTCTCCGCGTATTTTGTAAAGAGCTGGGCATTAAACGATTTGTCTTTGGCCCGCAGCCCGTGATAGGCCAGTTTCATGTACTCGTCGGTGAGGGCGTTGAGGTCGGTCGGACGTTTTTCGCCGTTCGAGGTACGCGAATGTTCCATCATACCCCTGACAATCGAATCGGCACGGTGGCCGTGGTGGCTGATTTTTTCCAGGTTCTGCCGCAGGTCCGACAGAATATCCCCTTCCAGTCCTTCGTCCCGCGCGGAGGCGTCTTTGCGGCGTTCTTCGTCCAGTTCGTCCAGCAGTTCAACGGATACTTCCGAAAAGTTATTGACAAAGTTGAGCGGGTTCTGAATTTCGTGGGCGATACCGGCGGTCAGTTCCCCGAGCGAGGCCATTTTTTCGCGCTGAATCAGCTGTGCCTGCGTCGTTTTCAGCTCATCGAGTGCGCGCTGAAGTTCTTCTTTCTGTTTGGTCAGCTCGGCCGTCCGTTCCGACACAAGGTATTCCAGTTCATCGCGCTGGGCTGAAATCAGGCGGTTATTTTCCTGTTCGGTCTCCCGCTTTTTCCGTTCTTCTTCCAGCGCCTTCTGCTGTTTTCGCATCGACGACCAGTTGGCCCACCCCCAGACAAATGCGATCAGGACAAACCCCTCAATATAGATGCTGATCGACTTATAAAAGTCCGGCGCAAAGAATCTGATCATTTGAGCGAGGAACGAAACACCCAGGTAAGGCGCTGCTATCCCCATGATATACCGGTACTGCTGAAACTCTGCCGTAGTATAAATCAGATACATGGCGGCTACTGAGATCAGCGTCAGGAGGATGGTCGCCGTATCCGGAATATTAAAGATATAACCACCGCTGATCAGACCGATGGTAGCATACCAGCCGATATGCAGATATAAATCAAACTCCCGGAATCCGGGGTTGTCTTTTGTAATTTTCCGGAGTTGTTGAATCGTAAAAAAAGCAATCAGAAAATGCGTAGGAAGACCCATACGGTAATGTGTTAAAGAGTAGGGGTGATATTGCAATATACGCTAAAACCACCAGGAAATTCGGCTTAGCCAGGAAAATCCCCTGTTTACGGCGCTTTCCTGCCCCATGCGTTTCAGATTACTGCCCGATTCTGTTTTCTTTGTGGTTATGATGAATACCGCGTCGGCCCAGCGTCTGAATCGCTCGCTGGGTGTACGGTCAGAAGAAGCACGCACGGTACGGCTGTTTTTTCTGCACCACTTCTTTTTAGGATTAGGGACCATTCTGGTATATGTATCGGCCAACGTGATTTTGTTGGAAAATCACCCCGAGACGAGTCTTCCCGTTGCGTATGTCATGGCCGCTCTGGGGATGATGGGGGTTGGCAAGTTATATGCGTATTTTGAACACCGGCTTCCGCTTTCTAGTCTGGTTTTCAGGGTAGTATGGTCGGTGATTATCCTGACGGTTCTGATCGTCGGCCTGGTGGCCATCGGGCATTCCGTGGCGATGGCGGTAGCGATCATGGTTGGATACCGGGCTATCTACCTGCTGACCAACCTGGAGTTCTGGGGTATTTCGGCACTTGTCTTCGACGTGCGGCAGGGCAAACGGCTCTTTAGCGTCATTAGCTCCGGCGATATGCCCGCCAAGGCGATGGGGGCCATCCTGGCCGCGCTGGTGCATAACCATACCGAACTGATCTACCTGCTGCTGATTGCGTTTGTCTTTTTTGGCTCCGCCCTGATTACAGTCTGGAAAACGATTCAGTCGCATGAGGTACATGCAGCCCACGGCCCGTCGCGGCCGGTCCGTCGTCCGCAGGGGAAGCTGGTAACACAGCTCTTCGGCGGCAGCGAACTGATATTTGCCATGTGCCTGAGCGTGCTGAGCATTGCGTCTATCGCCGCCGGCATCGAATATGCGTTCTTTATCAATGTAAAGTACCGCTTCCACGATCAGGCGCTGGTGATGCGGTCGCTTGGTATTGTTTTGGCGAGTACGTACTTACTGGCGATGATCGTGAAGCTGCTGGCCTCGCGCCGGGCGCTCGACCGGTTCGGGATTCTGAACACCATGCGCCTGTTGCCGGTGGCCGCCCTGCTCTGGATTGCCGGCTACCTGATTGTGGCCTGGCAGACACCCGACGAAACCAGTCTGATGATCTACTATTGCGGCCTGTATCTGGTGTTTGAGGTGGTACGCCGGTCGCTGTTCGATCCGGTGTTTCTGGTCCTTTTCCAGCCACTGCCGCCGCACCAGCGCCTGAAAGGACACACGCTGGCGAAAGGCTTTTACGAACCGCTGGGCATGGGGCTGGCCGGTGGTATGATTTTCCTGCTGCGCAACGGCCACGAAAACCTGAATGCGGTGCTGCTGACCGGTATGGCGGTGGTTGGTATCGTGACCATCGGGTTTATTCAGCGCACCTACCGGCAGTACCTGGCCACACTGCATGATGCCCTGGGCCGCCGGTTCATCGCCGCCGACGAGCTGCCCCTGACCGACGATGCGACGAAACTGGTCCGCCAACACCTGCAAAGTGAGCGGCCCGAAGAAGTACTGACGGCCATTGACTGGCTGCGGATTAATAAGCCCGACGTACTGGCGCAGCAGGCATCGGCCCTGATCCGCCATCCGGCGGCTGCTATCCGCCTGCGGGTACTGACCGACTACAAATCGCTGGCATTGCCGGACGATGAGCTATATGCATTAACACAGCAGGACACTGATGCGGATGTGCGCCGGGAGGCGGCCGTAGTGCTCTGTAGCCGCAGCAAACGCCCGCAGGATCTGGCACTACTTGAATCAGCCGATGTTGCCGTGCGGCAAGGCGCTATTCTGGGCTTTCTACAGGCTAATCCGACATACGGGCCGGCACGGAAGAGCCTGGACGGGTGGTGTGCTGATCCGGATATCACCCACAAGCAGTTTGCCCTGACGTGTATACGTACCTTACGACTGATGGATTATGTGCCCTTTGTTGAGGCCTGTCTGTCGGCAAACGAAACCTTACTGACTCCGGCGGCACTTGATACGGCAGCCGAACTGGCCGACATACGGTTATTGCCGGCACAGCTTAACCTGCTGGCCGATAAGCACGTTGGCCGGATGGCCGCCCGCAGCATCGCTGCGATGCACGGTGATGTGTTGTCGGGGCTGAAAGCATATTACAAACTGCAAACCGATCCTGCCATTATGATCCGTGTCATTTCGGTGGCCGAGCGGATGCGGACCTCTGAATCGCATCAATGGCTGATTACCCTGATGGACAGCCCGCTGGTAGCCGTCCGGACGGCGGTGCTCAAGGCAATAAAGAATTTCCCGCACATTGAGCGTTATAATGCCGTCTTTTACCGCGCGCTGGATAATGATGTGCAGTTAGCACAGCGGTTGCTGAATGCCGTTGCCGATGTTAAGGATGAAGCGCTTGACAATAGCTTGTTGTACGAGCAGGAACGGCTGACGCAGCGGATGCTGCTGACACTGTCGCAGCTGTACGACAAGGAGATTATTGAAAATGTGCGGGCCAATCTGGCCCATGAGTCGTCGGAGCGGCAGGCCAATTCGCTGGAGGTGCTGGAAAACCTTGTGCCGCGGCCGGTCTATAACTGCTTGCAGATTCTGGTGGAAGACCTGCCGGTATCGGAGAAAATCCGGCAATTCAACGAGCAGGTCGGTGTTTATCAGCAGGATGGCAGCATTCAGCAGTTTATTCTTGAACAAGGGGATAACCTGTTTACCGACTGGACCATTGCCTGTGCACTCCGGAACCTGCCAACCGCTGACCAGGAACAGTTACTGACGGTACCTTTTTATTTCAGCCACAGCAATCCGGTCATCCGGGAGGGGGCGCTGGATGCGCTGACCCGGCTGGCCCGGCAAAAGAGTGCTGTTTTTCAGGCATTAATTACCCAACACCCCGAATTAACCAAAGCTATGAGTCACGACGCAACCGCAGCATCAACCGTTTCGGCTACCGAACGCGTGTTTATCCTGAAAAATAATGCCCTGTTTGCAGGTACGCCGGATAACGTGCTGAGTAGTGTGGTCCCGATTATGAAAGAGGTGACCTTTAACGAAGGGGAAGACATTGTCCGTAAAGGAGAACCGGGCACCTGTATGTTTATCATCTACAGCGGGCAGGTAGGTATCTACGACGAACATAAGGAACTGGCGGTTCTGGAGCGCGGCAATTTCTTCGGTGAACTGGCCTTGCTGGATACTGAACCTCGCTCGGCTACGGCCGTGGCCCACACGCCGGTTACGCTGTTCCGGATCGATCAGGATGACATCTTTGACCTCATGACAGAACGCGAAGAAGTGCTCCGCAACATGATCCGTGTGCTGTGTCAGCGTATCCGCCAGCAGAACATCAAACTGCGCAGTATGCCGGCTGAGGCGTAGACAGACCACAAAGACGGGAAGAAAGAAAGGAGCACGAAGCACCAAAAGCACCAAAAGTGGTGGCACGACCGCGAGGCGGCCCTGTCAAAGTCGGACCAACACTAACTAGCACCCAGTATCCCGTATCCAGCACATACCCTACAGTGCAGGACGGTCAGGTTTACGGATTGCATAATTTTGGGATCAAATCAGGATTTACCAATTAACCTGTCCCTTTCATGTACTACCGTTTCATGCGCTGCCGGCTCTGGATGGCCTGCCTGCTGACCGTATCGTCCCTGATGGTGTCTGCTCAGAAACTTCCCGGCAAAAAAGAAATTCTCCGGCAGATGACGCTGGCCAATGCCTATTTTATGCAGACATGGCCGGATCCCGGCAAGGAAATCGTAACCAACAAAACGCGCCCCAGTAACATCTGGACACGCGCTGTTTATTACGAAGGGCTGATGGCCCTCTATGCGCTCGATAAGCAGCAAAAATATTACGACTACGCCGTTGAATGGGGCGAAAAACACAAGTGGGGCCTCCGCAGCGGCGTGAAAACCCGCAACGCCGATGACCAGTGCTGTGGCCAGACCTACATTGACCTGTATCTGATTGACAAAGCTGCCGGTCATGACCATCCGGAACGTATCCGCGACATTAAGGCGAGCATCGACAATATGGTGGCCAGTGATAAAATCGACGACTGGAACTGGATTGACGCCTTGCAGATGGCTATGCCGGTGTTTGCCCGTTTCGGCGTGATGTATAAAGACAATGCCTATTTCGAGAAAATGTATCAGATCTATACCTACTCGAAAACCGTACACGGTGGCAAAGGACTTTATAATCCGGAGGACAAACTATGGTGGCGCGATAAAGACTTTGTGCCGCCCTATAAGGAGCCGAACGGGCAGGACTGCTACTGGTCACGCGGGAATGGCTGGGTCGTGGCGGCTCTGGTGCGCGTACTCGACATTATGCCGGCCGACGCGCCGCACCGTGCCGAATACGAAGCCATGTTTCTGGACATGATTCAGGCCCTGCCGGCTTTGCAGCGCGAAGATGGCTACTGGAACGTCAGCCTGCACGACCCGACCAATTTTGGCGGCAAGGAGCTGTCGGGGACGAGTCTGTTTATCTACGGCATGGCCTGGGGCATCAACCACGGGTTGCTGGATGCGAAAAAATATAAACCGGTAATCGCTAAAGCCTGGCAGGCGATGGCCAGCGAATCGCTGCATCCGAACGGGTTCCTTGGCTTTGTGCAGGGAACGGGTAAGGAACCGAAAGATGGTCAGCCGGTGACCTATACCAGCAAACCTGATTTTGAAGACTACGGCCTTGGCTGCTACCTGCTGGCCGGCTGCGAAATCAGTAAAATGAAGTAGCCGGGTGACCGCCGGTTAGTACCGCCTTTTACCATAGCTACTGTCGTTCAGGCAAGCTGCGGTAAAAGGCGTTTGCCATTTTCGGGGTTGCCGGTTTTATACCGGCTATTCCGGAATATCTACACATTCTCATGCATGAAAAAAAATTTATCACACTAAAGGTTTATTTGGTTACAACCTTTGCTTAAATTGTGCGGTCTTTATTGAAATAATGCAACGAATGTGCAGATAACCTCGTAAACGACAGAAACTCAACCCGCATTCGTTTGTAAACAACAGCATGCAGCAATTTTTACTCTTCCTCTTATTGTGTTTCACCATCAGCCGGGGCGTCAGTCAGTCGCTTCCTGCCGATTCGGCCTTCCGGGAACAGGCGCGTTCGACTGTAGTCGCGCAGTACAACAAGGTCATGAATCCGCAATCGGCGATTTACAACGGTAATGAATACATTCAGCACGATTTCCGGATTAAGGTACACCCTTATTTTCAGTCAGATAGCTTGCTGAAGGGCTCAGTTACCTATTATTCCGTTGAGTATAATGACATACCGATGGGGTATGATATTGTGCGGGATGAAATCTTTATCCGTCACCTGGACGGCGGCTACCGGATGCGGCTGAACAGCGAAAAAGTAGACCGGTTTACCTTTAACGGCCACCAGTTTATCCGGCTCACGGGCGATAGCCTGGTCGGCGTACGGACCGGCTTTTATGATGTGCTTTACAACGGTCGTACGCAATTGCTTTCACGCCGGATAAAGGTCATTGTCGAAGATATTTCGACCGGGGTTTACAAGGCTGATTATGTGGTGAAAGATGAATACTGGATTCGCCGGGAGCAGCGCTACTATCCGGTAAGAACGCTGGGCGGCGCGCTGGGCGTCTATGGCGACAAAAAGAAAGAACTCCGGAAGTACCTGCGTACAGAACGCATCAAGTTCAAGGAGAATAAAGAAAAAACACTGGTACTGTTAGCCAGGGAGTATGATGCCTTAACCCGCTAATTATGAGCCATTTTTACCGTCTCACCTTAGTTGCCTTTTTTGTATTTGCGTTGAACCTGACGGGATTTGGCCAGTCCGGACAGGATCTGGTCAGCGGCAACTTTACAAATGTGAAATTTGAACAGTTTGCCCGCACCGTTGAACAGGCTACACCCTACCGGTTCTACTACCGGCCCGGCGAACTTGATAGTGTGGTCGTAAACCTGAATGTCGACCGTAAGCCGCTGAGCAATGTACTCCAGCAGCTCTTTAACGGGACGCTGTTTCAGTATGCGATTGACGCCCGTAAACGTGTATACATTACCGTAAACCGTCCGATCCGGACCAATCTGCCCATCGACTTTTTTGACCGCGGAAACGCGGCCGGCAAAGACGATTCGACGGCCAACGCGTACCTGACCGAAAGCCGGAAGCAGATCGTGGCGCCTGAAACAAAAATCTACGAAGTCGGCAAACGGACAAATCCGATCCGGCCCGGCCGCGCCACGATGGCAGGCTATGTCCGGAACCAGGCATCGGGCGAACCGATTGTCGGTGCGGCCGTTTACATCGACAATCCGCGCATCGGTACGTCAACCGATCAGTTTGGTTATTACTCATTTACGCTGCCGCGCGGGCGGCATGCGCTGAAACTCCGCAGTGTCGGCATGAAAGACACGCAGCGGCAGATTATCCTGTACGGCGATGGCTCACTGGATATGAACATGGAAGACGACGTGATTCCGCTCAAAGAGGTTGTGATTGCCGCCGAAAAGGATGTCAACGTATCAGGCCTGCAAATGGGGCAGGAGCGGGTCGATATCCGGACCATGAAGCAGGTGCCGACGGCGCTGGGTGAAACCGACCTGCTGCGGGTAGTCATGACGCTGCCGGGGGTGAAGTCGGTGGGCGAAAGTTCGACCGGCCTGAACGTACGGGGTGGTGCTACCGACCAGAACCTGATTCTGTATAATGACGCCACCATCTACAATACCTCACACCTGTTCGGCTTTTTCTCGGCCTTTAATCCGGATGTGATCAAGAGCGTTGAACTTTACAAAAGCGGTATCCCGTCGCGGTACGGTGGCCGCCTGTCGTCGGTGCTGGAAGTGATGACGCGCGACGGCAATAAGAAAAAATTCGGTGGTTCAGGTGGTCTGGGCCTGCTGACGGGCCGTCTGACGCTGGAAGGGGCGATCCTGAAAGAGAAAACGTCATTTATTATCGGCGGCCGTTCCTCGTATTCGAGCTGGTTGCTGAAGCAGGTGCCGGTAAGTACGTTCCGCAACAGCCGCGCCAACTTCTATGATTTAAACGTGCACATTACGCACGACTACAACAACAAAAATACGGTTTACCTGACCGGTTACCTGAGTCAGGATTATTTCCGGCTGAACAGCGATACAGCCTATAATTACCGGAATCAGAACCTGACGCTGAAATGGAAGCACCTGTTCAACAACAAGCTGTACAGCGTTTTCACGGGCGGGGTGAGCCAGTATAAGTACAATGTGTCGGCAGACCGTAACCCGGTAAATGCCTACGATCTTGATTTCGGCATTAACCAGAAGATGGTAAAAGCGGATTTCAACTATTTCCCGAATCCGAAACATACCATTGATTTCGGGGTGAGCTCTACGTACTATCAGCTGCAGCCGGGCACCTACCTGCCGCGGGGCAACGAGTCGCTGGTGGCGTCGGACCGCGTACCGG
>NZ_CAMFHL010000285.1 GCF_945952095.1 uncultured Arsenicibacter sp.
GTCTTCAGCAACCCGCGGCGGCGGAGGAGCGGCTTAATATCCGGCTCAGCCCCACGGAATTTCCGGTAAAGCGCCATCGGGTCTTCGGTGCCGCCGCGCTCCAGTACGTTCTTCCGGAACGACTGCGCCGATTGCGGATCGAACAGGCCTTTCTGTTTGAACACCTCAAATGCATCGGCATCCAATACCGCCGACCAGATGTAGCTGTAGTAGCCGGCCGAATAGCCACCCGAGAAGATGTGCTGGAAATACGTGCTCCGGTAGCGCGGCGGAATCTGCGGAATCAGGCCGATTTTGTCCATCGACTGCTTCTCGAAAGCCAGCACGTCGCTTGGTGCCTGACCAGGTGCCAGGGTATGGTAATCCATATCGAGCAATGATGCCGCCAAATATTCGGACGTCGCAAACCCCTGATTGAACAGGTTGCTCTTCTGGATTTTGTCGATCAGCTCATTCGGAATCAGTTCGCCGGTCTGGTAATGTTTGGCATACAGCTTCAGCATGTCCGGTTCAGTCGCCCAGTTCTCCATGATCTGCGACGGTAACTCCACGAAGTCGCGCGGTACGGCCGTTCCCGACAGGCTGCCATAGGGCACATTTGAGAGCAGGCCGTGCAGGGCGTGGCCGAACTCGTGGAAGAACGTATGCACTTCGTCGAGGTTCAGCAGGGCAGGGGTGTTGCCGGTTGGTTTAGAGAAGTTGCAGACAATGGATACCACCGGTGTGATTTTTTTCCCCTTCTCAACTTCCTGTTCGCGGTAACTGGTCATCCAGGCACCGCCGCGTTTGCTGGCGCGCGGGAAGAAATCCATGTACATGATACCGATATTGCGGCCGTCGGCTTCTTTCACCTCATAAGCGATAACCTCGTCCTGATAGACCGGCAGGTTGGTTAATTTCTCAAACTTCAGGCCATATAACCGGCTGCAAAGGGTGAAAATACCTTCGCGGACATTGTCGAGCGAGAAGTACGGGCGCAGTTCCTGTTCGTCTAGGTCGTATTTCGCCTTGCGCAGTTTTTCGGCGTAGTAGCGCCAGTCCCAGCCTTCGAGTTTCTGACCTTTTCCTTCTTTGTCCATCATGGCCTGCAGGTCGGCTGCTTCCTGTTTCGCCACCGGCACGGTAGCGGTCCAGAGCTGGTTCAGCAGTTCGCTTACCTTGGCCGGGGTAGTGGCCATGCTTTCTTCAAGTACATAGGCGGCGTGGTTCTGATAACCGAGCAGGCTGGCTTTTTCGGCACGCAGTGTAACGATGTCGGCCATGATTTTCTTATTGTCGCGGGCGTCGTTGTGGTTGCCGCGTTCGAGATATGCCCGGAACATCTGCTCGCGCAGTGCCCGGTTATCGGCATATTGCAGGAACGGCATCACACTCGGGTTTTGCAGAGTAAAGACCCATTTGCCGTCGAGTTTCCGCTTTTTTGCTTCGTCGGCCGCCGCGGCGACAACGGAGGCCGGCAGGCCGCTCAGGTCGTCTTTTTTGTCGATCACCAGCGTATAGGCGTTGTTTTCGCCCAGCAGATTCTGCCCGAATTTGAGTGTCAGCATCGATAGCTGCTGGTTGATTTTCCGCATCCGTTCCTGCTTTTCCGGCGACAGAGCGGCCCCGCTGCGCACAAAGCCCTTGTACGTTTTGTCAAGCAGCATTTTCTGCTCGCCGGTCAGTTTCATCTTGTTGCGCTGGTCATAAACGGCCTTTACACGCTGAAACAGTTCCGGATTCAGCTGAATATCATCGCGGTGTTTCGACAGCTTAGGCGAAAGTACTTGCGCAATTTTCTGGAGTTCATCCGATGTGTTGGCACTGTTGAGGTTGAAAAACACCGTGCCGACGCGGTCGAGGAGATCACCGCTGTTTTCGAGGGCCAGGATGGTATTTTCGAACGTCGGCATGGACCGCTGGCGGGTAATGGCCGCAATTTCGGTTGACTGCTGTTTCATGCCTTCCTCAAAGGCAGGTTCAAAGTGCTCCGGTTTGATCTTGTCAAACGGCGGGACCCCGTGCGGCGTCGTATAGGCACTGAAAAACGGATTGTCGGTCACAGGTGGTTGACTCACCATCATAAATGAGCTTAAAAACGTAGCTGATGCCAGAAGGCTTAGCGTGAGTTTCATACTATGGGTTTTATGTTGACGATTGCCGACCTGTTTAGGCGGCCGGTTAGTTCAAAGATACTTGATATTCGGGAGATTCTTGATGGATGCTGATGGTTCTGAATACCGGGAGAGTGTGGCTCATACAGCATATTCAGTAACCAGTTTATGCGATATACCTGTAACTTGCTCTATAATCAATCGTAAATGCTTTGATCGAACTATTTGCACGACTGAAACGGGCCGCACCGGTTAGCATGGAGGGGCAGATGGCGCTGGCGGCTATGGTAACGCGCAGGGAACTGCCCAAAGGCCACCTGCTGCTGGAACAGGGGAAAGTCTGTCAGCATTTTTACCTGCTGGAGCAGGGCAGCGCGCGCGGCTATTACAACCACGAGGGGAAAGATGTAAGCCTGTGGTTTGCCTTTGAGGGCGATGTTCTGACGTCGCTGTATTCATATGCTACCGGCAAACCCAGCTATACAAACATTGAACTGCTGGAAGACAGCGCTGTGATTGGCTTTACCTTCGACCAGCTGAATGCGTTGCTGGAAAGCTATCCGGAATTTAACCTGATCGGTCGTCTGCTGACCGAACAGTATTTTATTGAGCTGGAAGAACGGACGCTCTCGTTTCAGTTTAAAACTGCCACGGAACGCTACCATGAACTGATCACCAAACAGCCGCAGATTCTGCAGCGTGCTTCTCTGGGGCATATCGCTTCGTTTCTGGGTGTATCGCAGGAAACACTGAGCCGCATCCGCGCAAAAAGGGAATAGCTGGTTGCCGATTTTGACAAAAGTCAAAAGAAATCTATGAGCAAAGCACAAACTTTGTCACAACGGTAACACGCAGGCCAACGTCCGGGATGTCAGCGTGGAACCATGTGGAAAATTCTTGCAGCGCAATAGATCATGAAACGTTCAGGCAACCCTCTTTTTATTCTTACCGGTTCTACGGGCGTCTTAGGCTCCCATATTCTGTACGAATTACTCTGGAAAATTCACGCCGCTGGCTACCAGGGAAAACTGGTGCTCCTGCTGAGGCCCAAACAAGGTAAATCGATTGACGCCCGTTTTCTGGATTTACTGAATCCGGTGCTGATGCCGGCGTTTATGCAGGAAATCGATCTGGACCGCATCCGTAAAGATCATGTCCTGTTACAGGATTATGACATCACGACCTCAGAAACGCTGGATACCTGTTTCAAATCCGAAGAGGGAACGTATCACCTGATTCACTGTGCTGCGTCGGTTAATCTGGGGACAAGTGCGGCTGCCTGTGAAGAGATCAAACAAACGAATTACTATGGTACGCTGCGGCTGATTAAAAAGCTGCGGCCGTATATCCATAAGGTTAGCTACATCAGTACTGCCTTTGCCTTCCGGCCTGAAGAATGGAAAGCGCAGAATATGGTGCAGTACCGCAACTACTACGAAATTTTCAAGGCGCAGATTGAGGAGGAAATTCCGAAGCTTTGCGATGAATACGGCCTCGGCTGGCAGATTCTGCGGCCAAGCATCATCGCCGGCCGCCTGATGGATGCGCCCTACCATGTGGTGTATCGCTTTCTGGTGTTCTATCTGTTCGGGGCGTTTTTCTACCGGTCAAAGCAGGCGTATGGCAACATGAACGTCCGGATTGCCCTGAACCCGAACGGCGGGCTCAACATGGTGCCGGTCGATTATGCGGCTAAGGTCATCGTCCGGGCGCTCGATTCCCCGGTTAAGGACCTGAACATTGTCCACAGCAAATATGTGCCGAATACATTTGCTGTGCCCAGAATGTTAGAGGCTGCCGGCTGGACCAACTACGAATTTGTCAGCCAGATTCCGACCGATCTGAATCCGGTGGAGAAACTTTACTACCGGACAGCAGGGGCCCAGTTAAGCCAATACCTGCTGGCCGATGATTATCCGTTCGATATGGCGGAGTGGAAAGGTCTGGTTCCGGGTGTTGAAGCGATAAACCTCGAAGGCAATTTGGCGGGCCTTTGCAATTAGGCGGCCGAACACGAATTCAGGCATGTCATAGACTGATACCAGGATAATTCTCCATATACGTAAGCCGCCTGGCAGCAATTTTGCTGCGGGCGGCTTTTGGTTTAATAATAAGTTAATACAAAACGCAATAGTAGGTACTAATATTCTGAAAATTAATGGCTTATTGCTACTGTTTGTTATGGTATCGTTAAATTGTGGGACCAATATGGAATCTCAGCGCCGCCCTTACAAACTTGCGGCACTGATAAAAATCATTTTAAAATATTTAAATAATAGTATAGGACATTCTAAATGTTCTTTTGTACTCTGCGACACATAATAATTCTTATTTTTCATGAAACATGTTTACACTTCACCACCGCTAAAACTTGCTTTTAGCCTGGTTTTTACGTTGCTGTCGGGGAGCAGCGTTCCTGCATGGGCCGAAAAGCCGGTTCGGTTTACGGGCCGGGAACCGGTCAATGCAACCTCCGTGGCAGACATTACCATTAAGGGACGGGTAATCGATGCCTCGACCAATGAGCCGCTGGCCGGTTGTAATGTGGTTATTAAGGGATCATCGAAAGGCGCCACTACCGATGCAAACGGTAATTTCTCGCTGGCCGTACCGGACGGAAACGCTGTCCTGGTGTTCGGGTTCATTGGTTTCGAATCGCAGGAAGTGGCCGTCGGGTCGCGTACAACCCTGAATATTTCGCTTAAGTCATCGACCTCGGAACTGGCCCAGGTGGTGGTTATCGGGTACGGTACCACAACGAAAAAGGACGCGACCGGTGCCCTGAAAACGGTGAAAAGCACAGACTTTAACCGCGGGATTGTGAACTCGCCGGAGCAGTTGCTGCAGGGCCGCGTAGCGGGGGTAAACGTGACGTCGGCCAGCGGTGAACCGGGTGGCCGCCAGAGCATTACCGTACGGGGCCCTGGTGGTGTCCGGACGGGAAGTACGCCCCTGTTCGTATTAGACGGTATTCCGCTCGATAACTCAAGTACAGGTGGTTCCGGCAACCCGCTGAACTTCCTGAACCCGCAGGATATTGAATCGATTGACGTATTGAAGGATGCTTCGGCAACGGCGATCTACGGGGCGCGGGGTGCCAACGGGGTTATCCTGATTTCGACTAAAAAAGGTAAGTCCGGCTCATCAAACCTGACCATTTCGTCGAACATCGGTATCTCGAACATGGCCCGGCCAATTCCGTTGTTCTCAGCTGATGAGTTCCGGAAGCAGGTGCCAGCCGTTGGCGGTACCCTCGATGACCAGAAGGCATCGACCGACTGGCAGAAGGTTATCTCGCGTACCGGCGTTACCCAGGATCACAACGTCTCGTTCAGCGGTGGCGCGAATAAACTGACGTTCTATGGCTCGGTAGGCGTACAAAACCAGCAGGGTATTCTGAAAGGTAGCGACCTGAAACGCTACACCGGCCGGTTCAATGCCTCGCAGAAATTTATGGACGACCGCCTGACGCTCGACGTGAACATGACGGCATCGCAGACCGTCAATAACCGTCCGTCTATCGAAGGTATCGTCGGGGCAGCGCTGTCGGCCAACCCGACGTATCCGGCCTACGACGCCAATGGGGTGCCGGTACGGTATCAGGCGTTTACCAACCCGCTGATTACGCTGGAGCTACAAAAAGACCAGACAACAATCAACCGGGTAGTTGCGAGCGTATCCCCTTCGTATAAAATCACGAACGATCTGGTGTATAAGCTGAATATCGGTGTCGATAATGCTTCGTCCGTGCGCGACATCCAGTCGCTGGCGAGTGCGATACCGCAGCAGGACGGCCGTCTGGAAAGCAACTATGGTACGAACCGGAATATTCTGGTAGAAAACTACTTTACCTATACAAAAGGCTTTGGCAAGCACAATCTGACGGCGTTGCTGGGTCATTCATACCAGAAATTTGTGATTCAGGGCCGGACGTGGAGCATCAACAAGTTCCCGATTTCGCCGATTGAGCCGATTAACAACCCGGGCTTAGGCCAGGACCTGACACTGGCCAACAACCGGCCAAGCGGTTTTGCAACCATCAACGAACTACAGTCGTTCTTCGGTCGTCTGAACTACCAGTTCAATGACCGCTACCTGCTGACGGCTACGGTTCGCGCCGACGGATCGAGCAAGTTCGGGGCTAACAACAAGTACGGTGTGTTCCCGTCGTTCTCGGCCGGCTGGCGTCTGTCGGAGGAGGAATTCCTGAAATCAGGGCCGTTCTCTGATCTGAAACTGCGCGCAGGCTGGGGCCAGACCGGTAACCAGGAAATTCCGTCGAAGATTACGCAGGCGCTCTTTACGTCGAGCACCGGTGCGGCAAACAGCTATCCACTTGATAACACATCGGTATTCCCGGCTGGTACGACCTATACCCGTCTGGCCAACCCTGACATTCAGTGGGAAGTATCTTCGCAGACCGACATCGGACTTGATTTCGGGTTGTTCAAAGGTGCCTTAACGGGCTCACTGGATTATTTCCGGAAAGTATCCGGTAAAATCCTGCTTGAAGTTATCCCGGCCGATCCGATTCAGCCCGCAGCTACCTACTGGACAAACGTGCCGAACATGACGATCACCAACCAGGGCGTTGAGCTTGATCTGAACTACCGTTATGTCAGCAACAGCGGCTTCCGTCTGGATGTAGGTGGTAACATTACGTTTATCAAAAACATGGTGCAGAACTCGCCGTATACCGTAATTACGTCCGGTTCGGCTTCCGGCCCTGGTCTGACATCGGCAACGGTGAACGGGTATGTAAACGGACAGCCGATCGGTACATTCTACCTGCGCGAGTTCCTGGGCGTTGACGATAAAGGCGTTAACAAGTTCCGCGACATCGACGGCGACGGGATCGGTGGTACCGATAAAGACCGGATTGCGGCCGGTAGCGCCCTGCCAACGAAGCAGTTTAACTTCAATACGACCGCGTCGTTCAAAGGCTTCGACCTGACGGCTAACTTCAACGGCGTTTCGGGTAACAAACTGTATGACAACACCGCCAACGCGTTCTTCTACAAAGCCCGTCTGGTGAAAAACCTGAACGGACCGGCATCGGCAGTTGGTGAGCCTAACGAATCGATCAACAACTCAGCACCGGTATCAACCCGGTTCCTGAAAGACGGATCGTTCTTCCGCCTCAACAACCTGACGCTGGCCTACAACCTGAGCCCGCGCACAATCGGACTGGGCAAATGGGTATCGAATATCCGTCTGTCTGCAACGGGTCAGAACCTGTTTGTGCTGACGAAGTATGATGGCTACGATCCGGAAGTAAACATCGACCGGACCGTCAACGGTATTTCATCGTACGGTATCGATTACCTGAGCTATCCAAAAGCCCGTTCATTTGTATTTGGCGTTAACCTGACATTCTAGCATTTCCCATGAAAAAAATACTAACCAGCTCGCTCGCTCTGGCAAGCCTGCTTTTCTTAAACAGTTGTACGGACCTGAAGGAACAGGTACTCGATGAGTCATCGGTGACCGGCCTGACCGACAAACAGGCTGCCGACGGTAACCTGGCGCCGGTGTATGCGCAGTTGCCAACGCTTTTTACGCACACAAACTATTTTGCCGTTCAGGAAATTTCGACCGATGAGGCCATTCTGCCCTATCGGGGCGGTACCGACTGGGGTGATAACGGAATCTACATTGCCCTGCACCAGCATACGCATACCAGCACCGATCCGAACCTGCGGAGTGTCTGGTTGCTGCTGACGCAGGGGATCTCGCGCGCCGTCACGGCTATCAATGCCCTGCCAACCAATACCGATCCGAACGCAAAGGTGTACATTGCCGAGGCACGGGGTATGCGGGCGTATTATAACATGCTGCTGCTGGACTTATTTGGTGTTGTTTTCAAAAAAGAAAGTCCGCAGGCCATTTCGGAAATCCTGCGCGGCGAACAGGCCTATGAGTATGTTAAGACCGAGTTTCTGGCTGTAGAGCCGGACCTGCTGACAACTGTAGGCTCAGGCCGTCTGACAAAAGGCGGGGTATGGGGGCTTCTGGCACGTCTGTATCTGAACGCTGCCGTATACAGAGACCGTTACGCTGCTTCGTTCACCTTCAAACCGGAGGATATGGATAAGGTGGTGGAGTATAGCGATAAGATTATCAACTCCGGTCAGTATCAGCTGGCAAAGGATTATTTTGGTATTTTCAATGCGGATAACCACGATAACAAAGAGCTGGTTTTTGCGGTAGATCAGCGCGCTGAGCTGAACGGCCATAACCGTCTGGCGTATTTCTCGCTGTCGGGTGATCAGTTCCCGCTGCCGGCATTCACAGGAGCTAACGGAACGGACGGCCCTGGTATTACGCCCGATTTTTACCGTACCTGGGTAAATGCCTATGCACCGAAAGATCCTGCCGGAACGGATCCGCGCTTCTACAAGCAGAACATGAACATTCCGGCTGACTCCTGCATGGCAGCGGCTGATTTTGTGTACAACCGCGGTATTCTGCGTGGGCAGCAATACGGGTTGATCCGCGTGAACGGTGCGTTTGTCCGGTGCGGTAACAACTACAAAGTCGGAAAAATCTACAACGTGACGCGAAACCGTCCGAATACCCCGGTAATCTTCACTGAGGCCATTAACTATACGGTGGCGGGCAGCGATTACAGCACCGGTTACCGCGTGTTGAAGTATGAGTTCAGTCCGAAATCACAGTCGGGCCGTAACCTGGGCGACGTAGACCTGCCGATTGTCCGCCTGGCCGACGTATACCTGATGCGGGCAGAAGCCAAACTGCGGAAGAGCAACGATGCGGCATCCGCTCTGGCCGATGTGAACTTCGTGCGGGCTGCCCGTACGAATCCGGCTCCGGCGCTGACGAGCATGAGCCTCGACCTGTTGTTCCGTGAACGCGGGTTTGAGCTGTATTGGGAAATGGTGCGTCGTACCGACATGATCCGGTACGGCAAATACGAAGGAACTAGTACGGTTAAACCC
>NZ_CAMFHL010000286.1 GCF_945952095.1 uncultured Arsenicibacter sp.
GGCCCGGATTTTTGACAGCTCAATCGACAGGTGCTTCAACGCCTTTTCCATTGTGTCTTTGGCGTCCTCTAAGAATAATTCAATCTCTTCCATTTTGTTAGTGATCAATGCGTAGCCAGCAATCGTCAGGGATTTGTTCGGCTGGTGATGCCTGACGCGTTAAACAGTTTCAAGCGGTAAATCCACCGTAATCAGTGTGCCGATGTCTTCGCCTTCAACCAGTTTCAGCAAATTACCCTTCTGGTTCATATCGAACACGATGATCGGCAAGTTGTTTTCCTGGCATAACGTAAAGGCCGTCAGATCCATGACACTCAGTTTCTTTTCCAGTACATCCTTAAACGTAATGGTGTTGTAGCGTGTGGCTGTTTTGTCCTTCATCGGATCGGCGGTATATACCCCGTCCACTTTTGTACCTTTCAGGACCACATCCGCTTCAATCTCAATAGCCCGTAAGCTTGCCGTGGTGTCGGTTGTAAAGTACGGGTTACCGGTTCCGGCTCCGAAAATGACAACCCGCCCCTTTTCGAGGTGACGAACGGCGCGGCGGCGTACATACGGTTCACAGACCTGTTCCATTTTAATGGCCGACATGACCCGCGTGTACATGCCCTGGCGCTCACAGGCACTCTGGATCGCCATCGCGTTGATGACCGTTGCCAGCATACCCATGTAATCACCCTGCACCCGGTCGATGCCCGAGCGCTCCCCCGTTACCCCGCGGAAGATGTTGCCGCCGCCGATAACGATCGCTACCTGAACACCGAGGTCGACGACTTGTTTGATTTCAAGGGCATATTGCTCCAGAACAGCTGTGCTGATACCGGACCCGTCGGTGCCAGCCAGAGCCTCTCCGCTCAGCTTGAGCAGGATTCGGTTATACTTCAGTTGATGAGCCATGTAGGGAATTTTGGCCGCAAAGATAGGAAAAAGGCAAAAGGGACAAAAGGTAAGCTGAGGAAGGAGTCCGGCAAATAATGCTTTTTTATCCTCCGATCAGCGTTCCTGTTGTCCCTTCCGGACGTGTCGGTTATACAAACTCAATGAGTACCTGATTTTTCTCAACCCGGTCGCCTTTGGCAACGCGGATGGATTTAATGGTGCCTTCGCCGGGCGATTTAATGTTATTTTCCATCTTCATCGCCTCCAGAATCAGGACACTGTCGCCTTTCGTCACCACATCGCCGGGCTGCACGTTTACACTCACGATCAGGCCCGGCATCGGTGCTTTCAGGTCATTCAGCTTCGAGGTAGCCGCACTGCTCATGCCCATCTGCTCGAGCAGCATGTCGAACCGGTCTTTGAGGGCTACTTCATGAATGTGCTGATTGATTTTGAGGCTGATCTTTTTTTCAGCCGTATCCACACCCAGTACCTCGGCCGTAAATGACCGGTCATTGTGCAGGATGTGAAATGTCCGGTCTGAGAGCCGGACGAGGTTCCAGTTAAACGGTTCATCATTCAGCACCGGTGAACCTCCGGTGAAGGCGACCTGCTGCGGTGCACCTCCGTTTACGGTTGCTTGATACATTGTAGTTTCGAGGTTTAAGGGTAGAGCCGCAATATCTTGCGGCGCAAGCAATAGCTTGCAGCTAAGATAATACCTTGCGGTTCAGGCAAGATATTGCAAAAAAGACAAGCCACAAAAACGAGCCGCAAAATTCTGCGGATTGCCAGGAAGTCTACACTGTTACACATGCAACACCCACCGGCGGGGAACATGCCATCGGACTGCGATTCGGAGCTGATTTTTCCGGATTGAGCACAACTCTTTTCCACTTCGTCGGGCGATTGTTTTATCCGTCACCGCCAGCTATGAATTTTGTCAGGTAATCAGACAACTGATCAATGAACACGCTACAAAAGATTGCCCTTGGCTTCGCTGCGCTTACCATCATACCCTCAACCGCTTCGGCCCAGTACCGCAACAGCATTGGCTTTTCGGTGGGCACGGTTAGCCTGCGAACGCTTGACCAACAGGCTTCTCCATTACGGTATACGGGTACGATCCGGCCGCTGTACGGATTGAGCTACCGCCGTCGCACCAGCGACTCCCAATTCAACCTGCGGCTGTCGGGCGGATTAGGGACGATGAACCCCGAACGGTTTGGCCCCCGCACGTATTCAACCACATTTGACGATGGCAAACCCTTCTCCTACCAGATTTCGTCGGCCCTGTACCAGGTTAACCTCGAAGCCGGCTACCTCCGGCGTATTGGCGGGCCTGAACCAGGCCGCCTCAACACCTGGGTTGGCGGCTCGGTATCCGAATCGTTATTGTATGCCGACGAAGTCGCCAACTTTCCGTGGGTTATCAACACCGCTACGCTATCGCCTGTCGTCCAGACAGACTACGCTTTTGCGAACCATCACAGCCTGACGCTGCGGGTCGATATGGCCGTTATTGGCCTGATTACCCGGGCCATCTGGGCAAACTTCCCCAAATCAACCAGCGATAATAACGTGGCGGCCTATTTCCGGCAGGGGACGCACCCGGCAACCGCGAACCGGCTGGGCAACGTGAATGTACAGCTTGGGTATTCCTACCGCATCAGTCCGCGCCTGAGCGTGGGTACTACCTACCGCGCCCGTTACCTGAATTATCCCGATCCACGGCCCGTTCGGTTACTCAACAGTTCACTCATGGTCGAAAGTGAAATCCATTTTTAATCACAGTAAGCAACAACACTCATGAAAAAGCTACTATCTCCTGCACTCCTGTTATTCATTCTGATCAGCTCCCTGACGGCCTGCACCAATCGGCTGCTGAACCCCGAAACGTCTGACAATCCGGTTGCGAATTTCGACTATCTTTGGGGGGAATACGACCGCCTCTACGGTGCCTTTGAGGCTAAGAAACTGGATTGGCATGCGCTCTACAATACCTACCGTCCGAAGGTAAACGAGCAGACTACCGATGCCGGCTTGTACCAGACCATGACTGACCTGCTGGCCCATCTCGACGATAACCATGTCTACCTCCGCCCGACCGCAAACACAGGGCTGCCGTGGTATAGCGGAGGAATACTGGGCCGCACAAAAACCGTCGATTACGACGGAACCGTGGTGAAACGTTACCTGAGCGACAGCCGGGCCTTTACCAATGAAATGGTGTGCAGTAAATTACCCGGCCAACTGGGGTATATTCTGCTGAAAGGGTTTGAGCGTGACTACAGCACCTATGCCCAAACCATGGACTCTGTGCTCACATATTTACAGGACACCAAAGGGCTGATTATTGAACTACGCGAAAACGGTGGGGGCGAAGACCGCGTGGCACAGTATATTGCCAATCGATTTGCAACCGAACGGCACCTGTCGTTTACGGCACGGTTACGCAACGGCCCCCAACACACTGATTTTGGTCCTGAACTACGTTTTTATACCGAACCAGCCGGTCATTTTCAGTACACGAAGCCTGTTGTGATACTGACCAACCGGTCGTCTTATAGTTCAGCGGAGACGTTTGTGCTGGCGATGCTTCAGAATAAAACGGTTACGCAGGTAGGCGACACCACGGGTGGGGCACTGTCGGATGCCATCCCGCGCGACCTGCCCAACGGCTGGAGTTTCCGCGTTCCTATCGCCGATGTACGCGATGCCACAGGACGGAATCTGGAAGGCATCGGTATTGTGCCGAAAGTGCTGGTCAGGAATAAGCCTGAGGAGCTGAAAGCCGGACGCGACCGGGCACTGGAAACCGCGATGGAGTTGCTTCGCTGATATCCGTTTACGCCTTAAACACCTTTTCTAATGTATCTGAATGACCGTTGGTTGCGGCTGGCTGGTATTCCCCTGATCACGCTGCTGGGCGACTGGATTTTTTACGACGAAATCAACCGGCAGCACGGCTGGCCGTTCTGGTTCGATTATCTCGTAGGGCTGGCCGAGGTGTCGCTGCTATGGACCATCAGCCGGTTTGGCATCCTGCAATCGCGCCGCCGGTATCCAACCCTGAGCCAGTCGCCACGACGCGTAGTTTTCCAGGCACTTTGGTTTATCCTGATAACCAGTGCTTTTCGGCTGACAACCTCGTTCATCTACGATATAACCCTTTTTTGGGGCTACCACTATACGCCTCTCCGTTATTTATATAACATAGCTGTAGGGGTTTTCTGTGTCATTCCGGTGGCGGCTATTTATGAAGGGCTTTACCTGTATCAGCAATGGCGAACGAGCTATCACGAAGCGCAGGAACTCAAGAAAATGACGCTGCAAAGCCAGCTGGAGTCATTGCGGGAGCAGGTGAAGCCGCACTTCCTTTTCAATAGCCTGAACACGTTGCAGGGATTGGTCATGGAAGACGAAAAAGAACAGGCGGTGCAGTTTATTATCAACCTTTCGCAGGTGTATCGGTATCTGCTGCAAAGCAACGAGCAGCCGCTTATTACGCTGGAGAGCGAACTGAGCTTCGTCCGGGCCTATATCAGTCTGCTGAAAACGCGGTTTGAGCAAGGGCTGGCGTTACACATCGACGTTGACGCCGACAAACTGGCCTATACGCTGCCTCCGCTGACGGTGCAACTACTGGTCGAGAATGCCGTAAAACACAATCGGGTGTCGACCGCCAGCCCGCTGATTATCCGTATTCAGACCGATGCTGCCCGGAACATCGTGGTAACGAATAACCGGCAACCCAAACAATCGACGCTCCTGTCGAACCGGATGGGCCTGAGTAACATTGCTGCCCGGTACAGGCTGTTGAACCAGCCCGACATAATCATTCATCAAACCGATACGATGTTTCAGGTGAGCGTTCCGCTCATAAAACCCGCATTGCCATGAACATACTGATTGTTGAGGACGAAGCCGTAGCCTCCCGTCAATTAAAATCCATGATTGGCCGGGTCAGTGCCGATAGTACGGTACTGTCGGTATTGGAGAGTATCGAAGCCTCCGTCGCCTACCTCCGTCAGCATCCTCAGCCTGACCTTATCCTGCTGGACATTGAACTGTCGGACGGGCAGAGTTTCGAGATATTCAAACAGGTAACCGTCACCTGTCCGGTCATCTTCATAACGGCCTATGACGAGTATGCCCGGCGTGCGTTTGAGGTCAATAGTGTTGATTATCTGCTGAAGCCCGTTGAGGAAGCGGCCCTACGAAAAGCCTTCGATAAGTTCCGGCAGCTGCGGCAGACCTACGGTGGTTCGGGTGGCCTGCAACTACCCGTCAATGAGTTGTTACAACAGATTAACAAGTATATGCAAACCGCGACGCACTACCGCGACCGGTTTCTGGTTCACCAGGGACAACGATTGTTGCCTATCGATGTCGAAGAGGTTGCCTACTTTTTTTCAGCCAACAAACAGAGTTTTTTGAAAACCCTCGCCGGTAAGCAGTATGCGATCGACTACTCACTTGACGAACTCGAACAAATGCTCGATCCGCGCCGGTTCTACCGCGCCAGCCGGCAGTTTATCGTTGGTCATAAAGCTGTCCGGAAGGTACATTTATTTTTTAACAGTAAGCTTAAAGTAGATGTCATGCCACCGGCTGACGATGAGCTTATCGTCAGCCGAGATAAAGCGATGGCCTTCCGGCGGTGGCTCGGCGAGTAGTCATAACAGCATCCGTTTGTCTTACGGCGCTACTTGTTGGTCAGATAAATCCCCAGCAGGCAGATACCCATTCCGGCATACTGCGTAAAATAAACGGCTTCTCCATCGACTATGCCCCAGCCCAGTGCCACAATCGGGATCAGGTAGGTAACCGACGAGCCGAATACCGGCCCCGCCAGCTGTACGATCCGGTTAAACAGGATCGTCATGACGCCTGATCCAAGAACGCCTAACACAATCAGGGCCGACAGACTGCGGCCAACGCCCGGCTCCTGCAACCGCTGTAACACATCGGTCGGCAATAGCGTCAGCAGCGCCAGCGGACCAACGGCCATAAAAATCCAGCTGGTCGATACCAGTGACGGCATGTGGCCCAGATACCGGCCAATCAGGTTAATGTTGGTGCCGTAACACAGCGTGGCAATTACGACCAGCAACGCATAGCCATTTACGGTAAAGCTGCCCGTTGTGCTGAAGAATACCAATAATACGGACCCGACCAGACCGAGCAGAATACCGGCCAGCTGACGGCCCGGAATTTTCCGGCCAAAGAAAAATGCCCCGATCAGCAGCGTAAACAACGGACTCAGTGAGTTCAGCGCACCTGAGAGGGAACTGTTGAGGTGGGCGCCGGCAAAGGCAAACATAAAGGCCGGTATCAGATTACCAAGCAGCCCCGCCGCCAGCAGCACGACCCACCGTTGTTTTACGGATGACCGGATTTCAGGCTGCCGGCTCTGATGGGTCAGAAACGGGATAAAAAACAGCCAGGCCAGCAAAATGCGGCCCGCAGCCACCTGCTGCGAAGAAAAGACCTCAAGGCTCCGTTTGATGAGGATAAAGGAACTGCCCCAAACCAGTGCGAGGATACACAGAAATGCCCAGGCAACCCATGTACGGACAGGGGTCGCCGGCACCGAAGTTGCCGTAGATGTTTCAGTCATTAGAAAGGTAGTATGTCAGGTTGTGTATTCAGCACTTGGGGCAGCAACGGCTACGACAGTACAGCGTCGGGCTGGTAAACCTGCTGCACGGTTTCCAGAATGGCCAGCACTTCGGGATAGGTATCGGCCGTTACGAGCTGGGCGCGGTAATGCTTGAAATTGTCGAGGCCTTTGAAATAGCTGGCGTAGTGGCGGCGCATTTCAAAAATACCGACCCGCTCCCCTTTCCAGCGAATCGAGAAGTCGAGGTGTTTCAGGCACACATCAATCCGGTCACTGATGGTCGGTGCCGGAAGGTGTTCGCCGGTTTTCAGGAAATGCTTGATCTCGTTGAAAATCCACGGATAGCCGATGCTGGCGCGGCCGATCATGATGCCGTCGACTCCGAACCGGTTTTTATACTCCAGCGCCTTTTCAGGCGTATCGATGTCGCCGTTTCCGAAAATCGGAATGGTAATACGGGGATTTTCCTTGATCCGGCCAATCAGTGTCCAGTCGGCGTCCCCTTTGTACATCTGCACCCGGGTGCGGCCGTGTACGGTCAGGGCCTTGATGCCGATGTCCTGCAGGCGTTCGGCAACGTCAAGAATATTTTTAGTGCTGTCGTCCCAGCCCAGGCGCGTTTTGACAGTCACGGGCAGGTGCGTTCCCTTCACAACGGCTTCCGTCATTTTCACCATCTTGGGAATATCCTGCAACAGCGCCGCTCCGGCCCCGCGGCAGGCCACGTTTTTGACCGGGCAGCCGTAATTAATGTCGATCAGATCGGGGTTAGCGCGGGTAGCAATTTCGGCGCAGCTGCCCATGGTCTCAATATCAGAGCCAAACAGCTGAATCCCGATCGGGCGCTCGTATTCAAAAATGTCGAGTTTCTGCACGCTCTTGGCGGCATCGCGGATCAGTCCTTCCGACGAAATAAATTCGGTATACATCAAATCGGCGCCATTGGCCTTACAGACCGCCCGGAACGGCGGATCGCTGACGTCCTCCATCGGCGCTAACAGCAATGGAAACTCACCTAAGTCAATGTTTTCGATTTTTACCGGTTTATTCTGGTTGCTCATAATTTGTTAATGCTGGTTCTACCCGTTTCTCCGAAACACCGTTCCCGCCCCGAATCGTTCCTCTTTTTTCCGGCAGACCGGATTACAGGATTTACAGGATCTGGGGCTGATTACCCCGGAATCCTGTCTAACGTAACCTCAATGACAGTTTTTTCGGTCCGGAACAGACTTAAACTCAATTCTCCCGTAAATTTACGCAATTATGCAACCCAACTATACATCACCTGCCGGCGGATTCAACGGCATTACACCGCTGCGCAGCCTGTTACTGCTCACCGGCTGCCTGTTGCTGGGCATGACGCTGGGCGCGCTGCTGGCCGATGGCACCGTATATATACTGTCGCCGCTGTTCGGGCAGGACCCGCCACTGCGGCTGCTGCCTCTTATTAAAAACCCCGCCCGTTACCCCAACGGCTGGCCCTTGCTGATGATTGCGCAGGGGGTCAATCACCTGTTCAACTTCCTGATTCCGGTGCTTGTGTACTGGAAAGTCTTTGAACGCAGCAGTTTTTCGGCCGCAAATGACCGGCCGTTAGCTGCCGTGTCGGGGCTTGGTCTGGTGGTGATGCTGGTGATTATTTTTATGCCGTTCAACGCCCTGCTCATTGAATGGAACCAGAATCTGACACTGCCGGAAACGCTCGCTCCCGTTGAGAAATGGATGCGCGCCAAAGAAGATGAGCTGTCCGGGCTGACAAAATTCCTGACCAGCTTTACCTCCACCGGTCAGCTGGTGCTGGCTATACTCATCATTGCCATCATTCCGGCTATCGGCGAAGAAGCGTTGTTCCGGGGCGTTCTTCAACGGAACTTCATCCAATGGACCGGCAACATGCATGTCGGTATCTGGCTGGCAGCGGCCATTTTCAGCGCCATTCACATCCAGTTTTACGGCTTTTTCCCGCGGATGCTGCTGGGTGCGCTCTTCGGTTACCTGTATGCGTGGTCCGGTAACCTGTGGGTACCTATTCTGGCCCACTTCGTAAATAACGGGTTTACGGTACTGATGGTCTATCTCAATAAGCAGAAGGTGGTTTCGGTGAATATTGAAGAAACCGAATCCGTTCCGGTTTTAGGCGCTTTGGTGTCAATGGTTCTTTCATTCGGAATATTGTACTATTTTCGTCAAATCAACCAAACCAGGCCATCCGGTTCAGAACGGCTTTAGTCAACGCGTATGTTAGTAAACTGGGAAAAAGTCCTGACAACACCACTCCCGTTCCGGGCCGAACTTGCGAAAGCCTTGCTGGCCGAACATGATATCCAGGCCGTAGTTGTGAACAAAAAAAGCAGTAGTTACCCACCTTTTGGCAATTGTGAGTTGTTTGTTCCGCAGGAACACGCCATTGTTGCCAAAGTAATTCTGGATAATGAAACCACGTTTAGCTAATTTATCTAATCTGCAGCAACGGATTATTGCCGCCATTGCAGGGATTTTTC
>NZ_CAMFHL010000287.1 GCF_945952095.1 uncultured Arsenicibacter sp.
CCGTCTGACCAGGTCATTTTCACCGGTGTTTTGTTTTTGTCAGTTGCCGGGAAGGCCAGCTGCACATACGACGATGGCGGGCAGCCTTCAGGGATGTATTCCGGCGTCCAGTCTTTAAGGAATACGGCACCAATGCTGGCTTCTACTTCAGTAGGGTAGCCCAGGCCCAGTACGCGGAATGGGGCGTCCATCTGGTGGCATCCGATATCGCCGAGAGCGCCGGCGCCGAAGTTCCACCAACCACGCCATTTAAACGGGTGATAAGCAGGTGTATAGCCAACTTTTTCGGCCGGCCCGATCCAGGTATCCCAGTCCAGTTCCGATGGTACTTCGCCCGCTCCCGCAGGAACCGGAATGCCTTGCGGCCAAACCGGACGGTTCGTCCAGATATGAATGGTATGTACTTTACCAATCAGACCCTTATCGAACCATTCGACCATTTTTTTCTGTGACGGGTTTGATGACCCCTGGTTACCCATCTGCGTAACCACTTTGTATTTACGGGCAGCTTCCGTCAGCATCCGCGCCTCGTAGATGTTGTGGGTCAGGGGTTTCTGCACATACACGTGCTTACCCAGCTGCATCGCGGCCATCGCCACAACCGCGTGCGAGTGGTCGGCGGTCGATACCGTTACGGCGTCGATGTTTTTCGCTTCTTTCTCCAGCATTACGCGGAAGTCCTTATAACGGGCCGCTTTTGCGTGGGTCTCGAAGTTCTTTTTCACCTGATCGCGGCCCCAGTCCACATCGCAGAGGGCGACAAGATTGTTAGCGCCTTTATTGAACGCATTGTTGGTATCAGAAAAGCCTTTACCGGCAACACCAACACCGGCAATATTTAGTTTGTCTGAAGGGGCGATGAACCCTTTCCCGAGTACGTGCCGTGGGACGATAAAGAAACTACCGGCGGCGGCTAAGGCTCCTGCCTGGATAAACTGCCGGCGGCTTGTTGTGGTTGAGTTTTGTTCTTTCTGGCTCATGAACGAAGTAAGTGGCATTTATTGCAATAAAGGCACAATCTTAATTTTTTTACTAAATCGGGCGAAAATTTAAGAAAATGATAATAACAGCTGAACCTGTTTGATGAGGAACAGCGTACGCAGTGAGGGACGTCATCAGATTCCGGACAGGCATTGCGGACCTTTGAACCAAACAAAACCGCTTAGCTTATGAAACGCAGAGAACCTGTATCTAATATCATGACCGGCCCGGTCCTGACTGTCAATGTCAACGACGACCTGCATCAGGTAATTGACCTCATCAACCATCATAAAATCCGGCACGTACCGGTGGTAAATGCCGGCGAAATCGTGGGCATGATCAGTCAGACTGATATTAACCGGCTGACGTTCAGTTCGCTGTTTGATGGTCAGGACGATGCCGATGAGGCAGTATTGCAGATGCTGACCATCGCGCAGGTAATGACCCATAAACCACGGACTATTCCGGCAACGATGACTATCCGTGAGGTAGCAGAGGTATTTACGCAGGAAGAGTTTCATGCCTTACCCGTCGTTAACGAAGATAATACGCTGACAGGCATCGTTACGACTACGGACGTTATTAATTATTTGCTCGATCAGTACTGAGCTGAGTCACTGACACTACTTTTCCGCCTGCCGTACAGACTTACCTGCTTTAAAAAGAGGCAGGTAAGTCTGTATTGAACGATAGTGAATCTCAACCTGAAAATTGATTTATTTGAACGAATAATTATATTTAATCGCGTTCTGCCTTCTTCATATATGCAGAATCAACCGGTCACCGTTCAGCGCATCAGCGATATCCTCATTACCGGCGCTTCCGGTGAGGTGACAGGCTTTAGCCCGTCTTTATCTATTAGCGGATTGACGCAGGCAGACTGGAAAGCAATTTCAAAAAGTATGCGGCCGGTACTTTCGGAAGCATTTATTCAGCAATTCGCCGCCTACCTCGACTGGAGCCTGATTTCCCGTTATCAGCCGCTGCGCCCGGAATGGGTGGAGGCTAATAAATACCGGTTGAACTGGCACCTGCTTACCGTTTACCAGCGTATCCCGAAAGACTGGATGTGGACATTCCGCGAGCACATTGACTGGGAAGTGGTGTCGAAAGGCGAAGAATACGGATATTACCTCAACGAAGCGTTCGTCGCAAAGTATAGGAACTACCTGCACTGGGGGCTGGTGTCGTCGCGGGTCGGGTTGCCCGAGCATACGATTGCCCGCTTCCGGAACCGTGTCGACTGGGAGGCAATCTGCCAGTTCCAGACACTATCGGAGAAATTTATGGCCCGTCATGCTAATCGTGTTGACTGGCGGACTGTGTCAATGCACCAGACCTTATCGGAGGACTTTATCGGGCAATTTGCTGACCGTGTTGACTGGCGGGCGATTTCGATGCATCAGACCTTATCGGAGGACTTTATTGAACAGTATGCCGACCGTGTTGACTGGAGCTGCATTTCGGCAGGACAGCAACTGTCCGAAGCCTTTATTACCCGTTTTGCCGATCGGGTCGACTGGCAGGAAATATCGTATTATCAGAAACTGTCAGCGGGATTTATTGAACAGTACGCCGCTCAGCTGAACTGGTACACGGTATCGGTCCGGCAACGGGTAACACCGATACTGATTGCAGGCCATGAAGAAGCCATCCGAAAAGGGCGGACAGAGTATCATGCACGATACGGAATTTACCAATAAGTAAATATAATTATTGTTTTTGATACTTAAGTGTGAGATTACATGCATAATTCTGTCAAAAAAGTTTACAACTTGAGAATCTAAGTGTTACAAGTTGACGTATATGGGGAGGAAGTAATTTTTGCGACTCAACAGCAAACTCAACCCACAAGGTTTCATGGAGCATTATTTACCCCACTCACTCAGCGATGAAGATGTTGTAAAATTATATTGTCTGACCACAGACCCGCAGTATTACACCATACTCTACAACCGGTACGCCCGCAAGGTCTACCACAAGTGTCTGGCACTTACCCGTGATGAAGAATTAGCCCGTGATTATACCCAGGACATCTTTCTGCGCCTGCTGACAAAGCTTGAGAAGTACGAAGGCAGGTCCATGTTTTCAACGTGGCTCTATACGCTTACCCGTAATTACTGTGTGACCCAGATCCGGTCCGTACGAACGCGTCCGGAAGAACTGACGGCCGAGTATTACGGCTTACTGATTGTGGAAGATCAGGAGTCCGGTGATCATCGGTTGGGCGTATTACAGCAGGCAATAGCGACTCTCACCATGCAGGAAATCGAAATTTTGCGGATGAAATATTTTGATGATCTGGAAATGACGCAGATCAGTAAAGAGTTGCGGCTAAACGTGAGTGCGGTTAAAATGCGCCTGAAACGTAGCCGTGACAAACTACGGATGCGGATGGAACGCTTGAATACCTTATAGTAAGTCACCGCAAAATTAAAGCAGAAACTTTGTGTAAACATCTGCACGGGTATTCCGTTGTTTGAGTGAAGACAAAACTTACAACGTTATGAATACTAGTGCAGGAAAAACCGCCTTGATTACGGGCGCATCCAGCGGAATCGGGCTGGAATTAGCTAAATTGTTCGCCAAAGACGGCTATAATCTGGTGTTAGTTGCCCGCAGCGACGACAAACTGCAACAATTGGCCGATGGCTTCAAGGATGATTACGGCATCGAAACGACGGTGATCGGGAAAGACCTTTCGGAAGAAGATGCGGCACAGGATGTATACAATCAGGTGCAGGATAAAGGGCTGACAATTAATGTTCTGGTTAACGATGCGGGGGTAGGTACCTATGGTAAGTTTGCCGGCGAAACCGACTGGGAGCGCGAAAAGGCATTGATTCACCTCAATGTACTGACTACCACCCAGATGACCAAGCTCTTCCTGAAAGACATGGTAGAGCGGAACGAAGGCAAAATCCTGAACCTCGCTTCGCTGGTGTCGGTAACGCCGTTTCCGCTGATGGCGGTATATGCGGCTACAAAAGCCTACGTCTATAACTTCACCCAGTCGCTGGTAAATGAGCTGAAAGATACGAAGGTGACGGTTACGGCGCTGTTGCCTAATGCAACCAATACTGATTTCTTCAATAAAGCCGGCGCAACCAACATCCGTGCAACGGATCAGGTCGATGACCCGGCTATGGTTGCTAAAGACGGCTACAAAGCGTTGATGGCCGGCGAGAACAAGGTAGTGCCGGGCGGACTGGTGAATAAAATGTATGAAGTGATGGCCTATGTAGCGCCTCAGGAAGCCGTTGCTGCCATGATGCGGTATAATAACGAGCCTAAGGCAGAGCCAAAAGAACAGCCGAAAGAAGAAAACGCAGAAAAATCGTCTAATTCATCGGCGTTGGCATGGGGCCTCGGTATTGCCGCTGTTGCTGTGGCCGGCGTGGCCCTGGCGGTGGCCTACAGCAATTCGGGCGTTGTTGATAAATGGCGCTACAAATACAAGCTTGGTAAGCTGAAATGGAAAGCAAACCGCAACTATAATAATGTGTCTGATGAAGCCGGTTATCTGGTATCAGAAGCCTCGAAAGTTGTCAGTAACGGCCTGGACAACCTCCGCCAGACTGTCGCCCGTGCAGTAAACTAAGTGATAAAGAGTCAATAAAGAATCCCTGTCAGTGTCATAGCACCGGCAGGGATTCTTTATTGATCATCGTCTAAGCCATCACTCGCACTTTCACTCTTTGACCGCGAAAGCGGGCCGCTCTTTCACTCTTTATTAAAGAGCTTTACTTCTGCCCAGAACGTACCGAACGGAATAATGGACGCCAGCAGGGCAAGGATTGTTTTACGGGCACTCCAGCGGTATTCAATTTTGGCCTGAATAACCAGAAAGACATACCCGACAAACAGCAGGCCGTGCAGCATGCCGATAATCCGGTTTGGTTCGGGCATACCATAGCCGTATTTGAGCGGCATGCCGATCGCCAGCAGGGCAATAAAGGAGAGTCCCTCCAGAAACGCCAGAATGCGTAACTGGCCGATGGTCGTTTTAATGAGATTTATCATGGAGAAGTACAAATAACCGATTGAACAAAACTACCGGCAAAGATACAGACAAAGTGAGTGCGCCGGTACAAAAACAGGAGAACCCTTGGCCGGTAAGTTGCGTTAAAAAGGAAAATTGTACACAAACCATGGCACAACGCACTAGTCAACAACTCATACAACCACGGGCCCAGCGCATCGGTCCGCTCGTTATGCACCAGCCCTTACCGGCAGCCGGGATTCAGCAGATTGACCCGTTTCTGTTACTGCACCATCACGGCCCGCAGGAATTTCCGGCCAATAACAGCGGATTACCGTTTGGGCCACACCCACACCGTGGTTTTGAGACGGTTACGTTTATTTATGAAGGGGACGTACAGCACCGTGACAGCAGTGGTTTTTCAAGCACGATTGAACAGGGCGGGGTGCAGTGGATGACGACCGGCAGCGGGCTGGTGCATTCTGAAAGCTCCTCGGCCCGTTTCCGGCAGCACGGTGGCCCTGTTGAACTGATTCAGTTATGGACAAACCTGCCATCACGGCTGAAAATGGTAAAGCCCAATTACATCGGCTTACAGCAGGAGCAGATTCCGGTGGTTCCGGTTGCAGACGGCAAAGGCCGGCTGGCAGTTGTGTCGGGCACTTTCGCCGGAACCACGGGTCCCGTCAATCCGGTTTATGATGTTGAATTAGCCAATCTGACGCTGGAAGCCGGTGGCACCTACACACTGATTGTACCTGCCGAACGCAACGTATTATTTTACCAGCTGAATGGCAAAAGCAGGGTAAACGGAACGGAAACAGAGGGACGCGGGCTGTTGTTATTTGCCAACGATGGCGACGAAATCGTCATTAACGCAAGTGAAACGACCCGTATTTTGCTGGGGTCAGCCATGCCGATTAACGAACCGGTGGTGTCGCACGGGCCGTTTGTGATGAACACATCTGACGAAATCCGGCAAGCCATATACGATTACCAGACCGGTAAAATGGGGGGTCTGGCTGAATAGCCGGATGTATAGAACAAACCGCTGCCTTTGCGGCTGAATTGAGCTTAGTAGCCAGTTCCGGCCACAGGGCTGCAAATTTGTTGCCTGATCGCTTCAAATTTCCAGTCTTTCCTCCTGGGTTTAAGTTTCATCATGTAGAGTTGCTGCTTATACAATACTAAGGTGTATTGATCCAGTGTACCGGTGGCCAAAATAAGCCAGCTAGTTGCCTGCTTCTGCTAAATTGATATGATGTTTTGATATAACCCCAACAAGAAGAGCAAAACGAATGGCTGTAAAAACAAAAGCGATACCAGTTAACAGGATGACTGATGATCTGGGCACAGGAATTGCTATTGAAAAAATAACCTTTCAGCAGCTATCTTCGATTGATGAGGTAACTGCCGTGGAAGAAGATCGATTAGCCCACCGGCATAATACGCATACATTTCACCTGCTCCAAAAAGGAACCGTTACGATTGACATTGATTTTCAACAGTACACGATGGAGTCCTGTTCGATCATCTACATTCACCCCCATCAGGTTCATCGTACAACAGCCCTTAACGAAATAACCGTTGTGAGTTTGGCGATTACAAACGAGAATTTGAACCCCGAATACCTGACCTTGCTGGAAAGAATTGCCCCTGTAAAACCCTTATTTTTATCCTCCGGGCCGTTCGCTCTCCTTGATCAAGCCGTATCCTTTTGCCTGAATGTGTTTGACAGGAAAGCTGATAAACTGTATCATTCCCAGCTAAAAGATGCCTGTAATGCCCTGATAGCCCTTATCTTATCAGCCTATCTGGAACAAGCCCAATCAACCGGTAAGCTATCACGGTTTGAGCTGATTACTCAAGCGTTCAGAGAGAGTCTGGAGCGAAACTATACGACCGTCAAACGTCCGGTTGACTACGCCCGGCAGCTACATATAACAACTGCTTACCTCAATGAATGTGTTAAAAATGCTACCGGCTATTCGGTTTCTCAGCAGATACAGCAACGAATCATTTTGGAAGCCAAGCGGCTGCTCTACCATTCCAATCAATCAGTAAAAGAAATTGCCGCTGAGTTAGGTTACGACGATTACCCTTATTTCTCCCGGCTCTTTACCAAAGTGACCGGCATGAGTGCTTTAGCGTTTCGAACGAAAAACCGTCATTAGTCCAATACTTACCCTGTTGGCGTATTTTCTGTCCTGGTTAGGCGATGTTCCTTTGTGTCATAAATAAAATCGCAGACACAATGGATTCCATACAGGGAAAAGAGGTGCTCATTTCGGGAGCCAGTATAGCCGGGCTTAGTGCTGCCTGGTGGATGAATCAACTCGGATATCGGGTGACAGTGGTCGAAATGGCCACGCAGCCCCGCATCAACGGGGCCGCTGTTGACTTCAAAGGGGATACCATAGAGGTCGTCAAACGTATGGGTTTATATGAGCAACTAAAAAAGCACTGCTTACACGTTGACCTGGTCGAGTTTAAAAATGCCGGCGATCAGACAGAAGGGGCGATACCACAAGAGGTAGGAGCGTCTAATGACCTAGAGATAGAGCGGGATGTTTTTATCGATTGTCTGTTCAGACAGTTGAGCTCTGAGGTAACCTTTCTCTTTAACGACCGCATTAGTGCTCTTCAGGAGACGAGAGAAGGCATAGTCGTAGACTTTAAACAGGGGGGGCGGCGCTCTTTTCATCTGGTACTGGGTTGCGATGGGGTACATTCTGGTGTAAGAAAGATTTGGTTTGGAGAGGAAGCGAAGTATGCCCATTTTATGCATGCGTATGGTTCGCTCACTATTTTAAATAAGTCACTGATTAAACCAGGCACGATGCAGTTATACAGGGTACCGGGCAAATCCATTACCCTAAACGCCTATAATAAGAAGACAGATGTAATTTTCAGCTTTGTTTCAGATACTGAGATCGCTTATGATTACCGCAATATGGAGCAACAACGCCAGTTGATTTATGAGCAGTTTACCAATCAAAGCTGGCGTAGTGTCGAACTATTAGCCGAAATACAGGCGTCGGATAATTTTTACTTCGTTGAATTCTATCAAATCAGGATGCCGTCCTGGACCAAAGGCCGAGTGGCTTTGGTAGGCGATGCGGCCTACTGTGCTTCTCCCGCTTCGGGCATGGGTGGCTCACTGGCGATGAGCGGTGCTGCGGCCTTAGCCGATGCCCTGCGACAACATAATGGGGACTATGAGGTAGCGTTTGCGTACTACAATGAAACCTTTCGTCTGTTTATTGACAGCGTTCAAGCCGAAGCCCGGAAAAACCTGAGCACAGTTTTTCTCCCCGAAACCGAAGAAGCCGTTCAAAAAAGCAATGCGCAAACAACGCTCTTGTAAGGTGTAAATCAGTCAGTCCTTAAACTGTACGTATGCGGCGGGTTAAGGACTGACCTTAAAAATGAATCGTCTCGTAAAGCGTTTACAAAAAAATATTATATTTATGTATCATCATGTAAAACAGGGCGTTGTGCGACTACTCAATGGTTTAACACGAAGACAAAACGGTTGTTATATATGTATGATTTTAATCGGGATGGTCATTAGCTGTTGTCCGGTAAAAGCGCAGTGGCGGGTACTGTATTCAAGTACTGAAATCGGCCGGGAAACAATTCAGGATACAATAGATCTAATCACTTCGATTGATTTTCGGGGCGAGTTCAGTAAAAATCTTGTAGTAAAGTACGCTCATAGCCGCCGGAAACTGGTTCCGGTTAAAAACGTGTGGGGGTTTACGGATGGTAAAACGGGCACATGGCGAATTGATAGACATGACCTTTGCCGCATTGTGGATATAAACCAGGTTTGGGTAGAATACGAGATACAGAGAAGTAAGAATAACCGGAGCGTACCAACTGTGTGGATTGAATCAGTCTTTAGACGGACCTTTACTAGTAAAATTTATACTACTTGGCAGGAAGCGATGTGTGAAATACCACAGGG
>NZ_CAMFHL010000288.1 GCF_945952095.1 uncultured Arsenicibacter sp.
CCCTTGGTAAGGGAGAGGTCGGCAGTTCGATCCTGCTCCCCGCTACTAAAGAGTCATCAACTGATGACTCTTTTTTTATTTTACACTACTCTCTGACAACCAGTGTGTTATTGCTGAAAAAAAGGCTTTAGGCCTGATTTATGGCATCAGCAAAGCGAACCCCCTCACCGGCAAATATAGAAAACTACCCAATATAAAAAAGCAGAATGCCATTAATTAATGGCGTGCGTCCGGTAAAAATACATGACCGGTTTTTATTAAAAACAGCGGGAAGTTATTAAACGGTCCGGCGTGAGAAAGGGTCGGCTGCCTGATTGAAAGTCGCCGGTATTTTATGCCTCCCGGCGGCTTGTTGAACGCAATTTGCCTACTAAAGCCCGGTTCATGACTACCAGCATGAGGTATACCGTTACGGAACAATATAAATGTGGGATGCAGCCTGAATGATACAGATTTAGCCGGTGGATACCTGATCAGAAAGAGCAGGATTAGTTGGCGACATCGAATTTTGCCTGATAAATTGTTGTGTCTTTATCACTGAAAAAGATTTTTCTGTTCTCTTGATTATTCAGCTCGTATTGTCCGTTAACCGTAAATTTTGCTTCAGTAAATTTGTATCCTGTAACTAATGAAAACGTTGCTGTGTACAAGGTGTCTTTAATGACTGGCTTTAATTCCATGTCATAATCCCAGCTCAACGGTTTATCATTGCCGCGAATTCCGACTGACTGTATATTTTTGATGCCTTTTACATCAAGTTTTAATACGATAGTCTTATTTGATGATTTCTGGACGCAACCTGTAAGGATGCTAGTGCAGAATAGTATAGCTATACTTTTAATTAACTTCATTTTTTGTTTTTTTAGTAATCAGATAATCAAGTCCAAACCTGCCGGAGCCAAGAATCAGAGTATATAAGCTGACCCACAAGAAGCCAAGTGCCGGTAATGTATTCCACATACCTTGATTAATTTGTTGTAAAAAAATAGCGCCGGCCATTGTTGCCATAATCAGGAGGGAGGCGATTCGGGACTGAAGCCCCAGTAACAGGAAAATGCCGCCGACAGCTTCGCTGAAAGCAGCCATCCAGGCAAAAAAGGCCGGAAACAGGGTGAATATACCACCATAGGCGGCTACATCTCCCGGAAACCAGAACGCTACTTCGAACAAACCTAAGTTTTTGTCTGGCGGAGACCATGGTAACCCGAATTTCTCGGCTCCGAAATAAACCGTTAATAAATAACCGCATATAACTCTTGGTATGGCAATGAGTAAATCCTGCCACCAAGATGGTAGTAATACCGGTTTTGTAATGTTATGCATAAAGTTTTCTGGATTACAGATGCATTCTGAAGAAAGTGGAAAGGCAATTTAAATTAAAAACTTACATAAATGAAAGCCCCGTTCAAAAACAGCGTTTTTGAACGGGGCTTTCCGGAATTTTACGTATACAATATCCTACCGGTATTCAATTGAAAACTGTAGATTAACAATAGAAGTATACTTATGGATAGAATCTGCTATAATTTTAAGAAATTAGTTACCTTTTATTGGGTAAAATAAACTTTCTTTTTTCGGGTTATTTACTGGTTTTTAACGTAACTATATAAACGTTTACAAAAAAATAAAACGGACCACAATGCTTAGATTGGCCCGTTTTTTTACCTGAACATTATCCCTGATACCGCTCCTGCAACATCGTCATCATGTAGTGATTTACTTCCCACTGATCGACAACAGGCTGCCGGGTGTAGGGCAACAAAAACAAGTAGGGGGGGGCACCGAATTCCGGCGTAATGGTCGTATCCGTGTGGCCGGCTGCCGCGCGCTGTGCGATCACCTGATCCCAGCACGCGAGATGATGGCCGACGACCTCCTGCCACTCGGGGGCCCGGGGATCGACAATCTGGGGGCCCTCAATATAGCCAACCCGGCTGTGAATGTGATCGGTACGGCTGATGGCCAGCGAAACCGCTTCTTGTTGATCGTCCAGGTAGGTTTCTGCCGTGGTAAACCAGTGTGATATGTCGAGGGTGATTCTGAGTGACGGAAGCCGCTCAAGGTACGTACGGGTTATATGGGCCGCAAAGCTGAATTTGCCGCGGTGCGTTTCATGAATAACCGGAATACCGGTCTCAGCGGCAATGCTGTCGGCCAGGGAAATCAACCGGGCATTTTGCTCAAAAGTATAGTAATCCTTACCTGTCTGCGTATTGATAAACAAGGGTTTTACCGCCGCCAGGGCCCGGATCCGCCGGTCATACTCCGCGTAATGCCGGTCAAAATCCGGCGCTTTTGTTTCCCAGTGCTGGCCGATCAGCTGTAGGTTGCAGGCTTCCAGGACATTCAGCATCGTGTCCAGTTCCTGGGCCGATGCCGGAATGCCTACTTCTACACCGTGATAACCGGCATCGGCTACCCGTTGGGCAAAAACGGGCCACGGGATGTGCTCCTGACCCCATCTGGGACAGAAAAAAAGGAGTTTCATAAGGTATGTATGTAAAGGTGGCTGGTAACGTATAAGAAATACCGGTCAATAGGTTGATCCGCTTATTTCAGCGCTAAATCATCTTCTTTGGCCAGAAAATTAGCCTCTGCTTCAGTCAGACCGGTTGCTTCGCGGGATAATAAAGCATCGTCAGGGACAACCTCAATCGGGGTAATGCAAGCCCCTGCGGAGGCAACTTCATTGTAGCCCGGGTTTGACTGACGATTGTAGCAGGAGATCAGTGACCAGCGGGGGCGGTCCGACAGATTGGCCTCTGACCGGTGCAGGATGTTGCTGTGAAAAAACAAGGCATCGCCGGCCTTCAGCTCCACATAGACAAGCGGCGTTGTTTGCAGCGCCAGATCAACGTACCGTTGCGAGGCACCCACCTGTTCACCGGCAAACCCATGCTCAACCCGACCCATGTTGTGTGTGCCCGGGATTACCTGCAAACAACCGTTTTCGCGGTTAGCATCGGTAATGGCAATCATGACCGACATCATCTGGTTGGGAAACAGGAACTCGTTTTTATACCAGTAACCATAGTCCTGATGCCATTCCCAGGCCCCGCCGACACGCGGTTCCTTCTGCATTAGTTTCGAGTGAAAATGACACACAGGCGCTTCTCCGTCCAGCAAGGCATCAACCGATTCAACCAACCGGCGGCTACAGGTGAGCAGCCCGTAAATATCGTTGCCTGGCTTGTACCACAGCGACAGTTTGCTGCGCTTACCGGTACTGTCATTGACGTTAATGGCATGTCTGCTGGCTGCCTGATCATCAATAGCGACTGAATACAACCGCGCCGTTTCGTCAGCGGTTAAAAAGCCGGGGACGATAAGGTACCCATCCTGATGGTATTGGCGGATCTGCGACGGGGTTAACGAAAACTGGGTCATCCGTGTAAGGTAATTAGGACAGTTAAACTATGTGTTAGGGCCGGTTGTAAAAGGGACAAGCCATCAACATACATTATCAAAAGCATCCGAAAGAATGGATTTACCGTGGAATGGTCAGGTAATTTATTCTTAATTATCCACGCATCGCGTGATTAAAGAAAGGCCTATAAGTGTACCATAAGAATTTAGTCCGGAAGATCGTTCCGGACTAAATTAACGCTACTGATAAATTAGCCTGGCTGTCGCCTGACAAGGCTTACCGGCTTTGAACCGAATCCAGCGAGCTTGAAAATCAGCCGGAAAGGTAAATTGGCTGGTTTGTCCCGGAGCAACCGTCAGCGTTCGGTAAGGCATCCAGACACCGGTTCCTACAGGGTCCGCCTCCAGGGTAAACGTTACCGGTTCGCCGGATGAGTGTGATAATTCAAGACTCCGTTTATCATAAAAACCAATCAGATAGGGGTCGGAGGGTTCGTTAGCGGTCACCTGCGTATTTTTCCACGGCCCCCCATAACCGGTTGGTTTTCCCAACTTCCATAAATCATCGATTACACCTGCCCATACCGCGGCTTTTTTGTCATCAGAAACAATGATATGTTCGTTGTTGGCTAGTTTGCCCGGATCTAAACCGGTCAGGATAAGCAGCCCGCGGTAGGAGGCATAGTCGTGAATACGCAGGTTATGCGAGGTCACGGGCCGTATTTTAGCGTATCCGTCAGCATTTTCGGCAGGAAGTTCGTAGAACGTACCGTGGCAATTGAGCAGGTCGCGTTCCGTGGCTACTTCGCGGCAGATGCGCAGCGACATCTGTTGGGTTAATCCGGTAAAGGCCTCGTTACCTTTGGGTAAGCGCCAGCGCCGGCCTTTATCGTCAACGACCAGCACGCTGGCTTCGTCGATCGTAACGGCCTGTTTCGGAATGGCAAACTTACCGGCAATAAATGCGGCCGTTTGCGGGTCTTCCTTCCGCATGAGCTGCATGTTTCCGTCCAGCTCGTAATAGCCGGCATCCGTGGTCTGGCCACCGGCAAACCGGCGTACGTTCATGCCTAATGCCTGGCGGTTATCACCCAGACCGTACAGCGTACCACCCAGCGACTCCTGGTCAGAAACGCGGGAAAGTCCGTTGAACATCGGGTCGGCCGTTGCCGGACGGGTGTCAGTGCCGGCCAGGTAAAGGTGAACTGTCATGGTAGCCGGTCTGTTCACGCGGGTTCGTATCCATTCGCCTTGTATCGCCTTGTCAAACGGAATTTGTAATGCCTGCTGCGGGGCGACCGGTATGGACGTAAGCGTTGCCCAGCGGCCGGTCCCGGTTTTGTCGACCTCAAATGTAACCGTCAGCGGCTCATTTCCGTGATTTTGTACCCAGGCAGACCGGTTTTGCCAGCCGCCAAACAGAAACGGTTCAGAGGGTTCATCGGGCTTAACGGGTTCATTGAGCCAGACGGCTCCTTCGGCGGTATTGGGGCCCAGCTGGTCGGGAAAGGCGAGGGGGGTAAACCAGAGATTCGAGTTAGACTGGCCGGGGCCTTCGATGTTGCCTTTGGCTTTACGCTTGTTCAGAAACTCTTTCTGGGCCGAGTCGTCGCAGCCGAAAACAAGCTGGTCATTCCAGCGCGCAAAGTCGCCGATGACTTTCAGATAGGCAGATCCGGGCCGGATTCCGGCAGTATTACGGGCAGTAAATGTACCGGGGAAATGCCAGAACATACCGTGCATCGTCATCAGGTAGTCGGGTTTACCGCCGGTCCCTATGTCGCGGATACGCGGCCATTCGGTGTTCCAGCCGTGTGCGCCGTCGTAGGTGTGACTGGCTTTCGGAAGCCGGAAAAACTGCCAGCCGGCTGTTTTATCCCGGACGCCCAGCAAGACAGACTTATGATCCCAGCCGGTTGCCCAGATGGGGTCGGTTTCCGGTCGTGCATTGCCGGTGATACCGCCCGGACCGGTTACTTCCACAAACTGGTTGCGCCGGACCACCTGCCAGTTTTTGCCGTCCCATTCGGCGAGAACCCCCGCCGGAATGTCAAACTGTTTCAGCGCTTTATCACCAGGTTCTCCATTGTTTGAATACACCATGACCCCCTGACCCGAATAGAGCCCCTTGCCGTGAGCTCCCGGCAGCAAGGCTGTTGGCTGGTTGCCGGTCTCATCGACGCCCTTTTTATGTTTGGTATTTCCGTCTTCATAAAGCAGCACCGGTATTAATGTGTTCACGTCAACGGCATAAAATCCTTCTTCCATAGTACCATAGTAAATCTGGCGGGCAGGATCGGTCAGGTGGCGGGCATTACCGGTGTGGCGGCCTGGCATGGCCGTATAGGGAATAGTCCGGACCGTTGCTTTTGCATCAATGGCATACGGACCGATAAAAAGCTGGTTGCTTTCGGGGTGAATCATCCGGTTGGCGGGTGTTCCGCCGATGCTTTCGCTCCGGATTGTCCGGCTGAGGTCGGGCCGGATCTCATACAGCTTGTCGGAAGAACCATTCGGCAGGTGAGGACCATAGGTTACCACCCAGAGCCGTCCGGCCCAGGGCACGACAGCTCCGGTTCCGCATTCGCCCTCATTATTATACATCGCCAGATGAGGATACACCCCGCTAAACGACTTCGGTGGTTTAGACTGGGCTCCCAGCGTCAGGGCTGCCAGCAGGGACAGGCCCGTTAATACAGATCGTTTCATGGTTGTTTTTTCGGAATAAATCAGGTTGTATGCCGGCTAGTAGCCCGGGTTTTGGGTCAGGTTAGGGTTAACACGGCGCTCAAGGGCCGGCACAGGCCAGAGGTATTGCCGCGTTTTATCGAAGTTACGCTGGGCCACCACTTTTACGTCGCTGCCAAAGCCCGAATAATCGGCTATGCCATCGGCATCAAGCGGGGTAACGCCCGGAAACGGCCATTTGCTGCGGTTCTGCACCGCCGGATCGGGCAGGCCGATAACAGGACGGGTCAGTGCTTTTTCGGCTAACTTCCAGCGAATCAGGTCCATATACCGGAGCCCTTCCTTGGCAAATTCTACCCGCCGTTCCCGCCGGATGATTTGCCGGAGTTCGGCTGTGTTGGTGGTTGTTACGGCCGGATAGAGGCTGGTCTGGGATACCGGGACACCATAGGCCCGTGCCCTGACCAGATTGATGGCATTCAGCACCGTGGCGTCAATGTCGTTCAGTTCCGTTTTTGCTTCGGCGTAAGTCAGCAGTATTTCGGCATACCGGCAGATATAGGCGTCATTGTCTTCGCTCCGCTTATCGGCCCACGACTGATCCACCCCTTTTTTCCAGAGGAAACCGGTGAAACTGGCAAAGGCAGCAACGGAGCGGGTGTCGAGGTTCGATACTTTTTTATTGTCCTTTGCGCTGAAAATGGTCGTGGAGTCGGGATGGGGCTGGTATGTATAGCCGAGCCACTGGGTTCCGAACGCAACAATGGAAGCGGTCAGCCGGGGATCACGGTTTTTAAACGGGTCTTTCGGATTGTACAGCGGCGATTTATCAATCGGTTGGCCATCACTGCATTCATAGGCGTCCACCATTTCACGGGTCGGAATCTGGGCACCGTACCCGCCGGTGACCCGTGGCAGCTGATCCCTGACCGGATCGCCTGACGTAAACACCTTCTGGGCTTCGTCACGCGGTATGCTGATAATTAGTTCATTACTGGTTTCGCCGGCCTTGAGAAATAACTGGCCGTAATCACTGTGGAGGGTGTAAGCGCCTGCGCCGGTGAACTGCATAATGGTCTGGGCTGCTTCTTTGGCCAGTGCCCAGTTACCGGAATACAGCGCTGTACGGGCCTTGATCGCCAGCGCAGCTCCTTTGGTCAGCCGTTTTACGGCCGAAGACGGGTAGGACTGTGGCAGTGTGGCAATGGCGAAGTCCAGTTCGGCCAGGACAAACTGCAGCACATCGGCCCGGGGCGAACGGGTTACCGCATAGGATTCTTCCAGCGTCAGGGGTTTAGTAATCAGGGGGACGTCGCCGAAATGGGTCATAAGCCGGACATACTGGTAGGCGCGGATCAGGCGCATTTCGGCTTCCAGCTGTTTCAGGACGGTGGCGGATGTGTTGGCTGCTGCCCGGTCCTTATTCGCCAGGAAGGAGTTGGCCCGGGCGATGGCTTTGTAGCATAATGACCAGTATGACTGTACACCGGCATCATCGGCGTTCATCGTGCCGAACGTAACGCTGTTGCCCAGCTGTCCGCGATGCCAGTAATTGTCCGTAAACTGTTCATTATCATTGCCCCAGAAGTCAAGCCGGTACAGGTCGTTGACGGCCAGTTCGAGTTCGGTCTGGTTCGCATAGAAGGTAGCCGTCGAAGGCTCCGACAATGGATTCAGGTCGAGGGTATGGCAGGAAGTTAACCCTGCCGCTAACAGCAGAATGCCTGACAAATACTTCATGATGTTCCTGTAGTTGACTGTTTTAGGATGAATCTGTCTCAGAATTTCAGCGTGGCGCCGGCCATGAGGGTGGTTACAATCGGATAAGAAGAACCGCCAACCTCAGGGTCCCAGTATTTCGGGAAATGGTGTACGGCGAAGACATCGTTGGCGGCTACATAGAAGCGCGTTGACTGTAAACCGGCTTTTTTAAGCAGGTTATTTTTCAGGGTGTAGCCCAGGGTGATGTTCTTCACCCGGAAATACGACCCGTTGACGAGCCAGAAATCCGACATTTCGTAATTGGCGCTCAGCGACCGGGTCGATAACCGCGGGTAACGGGCAGCAGCGTTCTGGTCAGCGGTGTTGGTTTTGCTCCAGAATTTGCCCGCCATGTCCTGCGGCACATTACCGAATGCTTCGGCAAACGGACGGGCAATATCGTCCGGCATCCGGCTCAGTTTCTTACCAACCCCCTGCATGACGATGCCCAGATCAAAACCGTTGTAGTCGAACCGGAGGGTGCTGCCGTACAGGTACCGGGGCAGGGAGCCACCCAGCAGCACTTTGTCGTCGGGTGTGATTTTGCCGTCGTTGTTCAGGTCCAGATAGCGGACGTCACCGGCGGTTACGTTCGAATTGAGCCGCGGGGCGTTATTGGCCTCATCGGTCGTCTGATACAGACCGGCTGACCGGTAGCCAAACCATTCGTTAAACTCGCTGCCTTTGAAGGTAGACTGATTGCCCAGAACCTGTGTACCTTTCAGGTCAACAATGGTTGATTTGGCATCGGACAGATTTACGGCAACCGAATAATTTACTTTGCCGATGCGGTCCCGCCAGCTTGATTCGAGCTCCCAGCCTTTGACGTCAAGAATGCCGGCATTCTGCTGTGGCTTGTCATAGCCCAGATAGAGCGGAATGTCGAGGGCGAGCAGGATGTCGTATGTCCGTTTCCGGTAATAATCAGCCGTCAGATTCAGCCGGTTTTTAAAGAACGACGCGTCAAAACCAGCATCCAGTGTGCGGGTTGTTTCCCACGAGATGTTCTGAACGGCATAATCAACCTGAGCGCCGCCGTTGAGCGGGACTACAACAC
>NZ_CAMFHL010000289.1 GCF_945952095.1 uncultured Arsenicibacter sp.
GAGATTGCCTCTTGTCTCGTGGGCTCGGAGATGTGTATAAGAGACAGGCCCGACGGTGAATATTGAGTTTCCATACGCCGTCAGCGCCGAAGGGCGCGGCTTTGGCAGCTTAATACGGACACAGGGCAATCAACTGGTATATGACCGGGTACTCCTAAAAGGCGAACAGGTCTACACCGCTGGTTTACAGGGCTTATCCGGGAAAGCCAGCGACTACGACATCCGCATCGAAAACCTCAAAACCGGTGCCGGTATTCACATTGAGGGCGACAAACCTCTCGAGAAACTGGTATACTGGGCCTGTTCAACCACGTCCTGCCCCGAACCATACATAAAAATCGATGTAGCACCGGGAAAAGAATTCCGCTGGCAGATTCGCTATACCTTTTATGAAAAAAGGCCCTGACGGAGCGGCCCCGGCCGCCAGTGAGCAGCGAATGTGCACATACTAACCTTAACCAAGACCTGTACCCATGACCGTTTTCTTTAAATCAGTTGTCGTCACGCTAATGCTGGGAGGCTCGGTTGCACTGAACTGGCAGCAATCAGCGCCGCCGGTACGGCAGCCGGGAGAAGACTGGCCGGCTTACGGCGGAAACAATGCCGGAAACCGGTACTCTCCGCTGACACAGATAAACCGGAATACGGTTAAAAACCTACAACTGGCCTGGACGTATAAGACCGGTGATAACAACGATCCGGCACAGCGGGGGATGGACATGCAATGCCAGCCCATTGTGGTTGACGGTATTCTGTACGGCACCTCGCCCCGGCTGAAGTTGTTTGCCGTTGATGCGGCTACCGGTAAAGAACGCTGGCAGTTTAATCCGTTTGCCGACCCTGCCAAACAACCCCGTTTCCACCCGTTGCGGGGGGTAATGTATTGGGAAGACGGTGCGGATAAGCGGATTTTATACACCGTCGGTTCGTCGCTGTACGCCATCAATGCGGAGACCGGCAAACCGGTTGCCTCGTTCGGAAAGGCCGGAGAAGTAGACTTACATGAAGGCCTGGGCGATGTCGAAACCCTTGGTTATGATGTAAATAACTACTCCATCCGGGTGACGACGCCGGGCGTGATTTACAAGGATTTACTCATTACAGGGTCAGCCCTGAACGAAGGGGGCGATGCACCGCCGGGGTATATCCGTGCCTTTAATGTCCGGACCGGCAAACTGGCTTGGGTATTTCATACCATTCCGCTGCCCGGCGAGTTTGGCTACGAAACATGGGCAAAGGACTCCTACCGGAAACTGGGCGGGGCCAACTGCTGGGCCGGTATGGTGCTGGATGAAACACGGGGGGTAGTCTATGCCGGGACAGGTTCGCCGTCGGTTGATTTCTACGGCGGGGCCCGCGAAGGACAAAACCTGTTTGCCAACTGTGTGATTGCCCTCAATGCTGAGACCGGCAAACGGATCTGGCATTTTCAGACGGTACACCATGATCTGTGGGACCGCGATCTGCCGTGTCCGCCAAACCTGATGCGTGTCCGGCACAACGGGCGGCTGGTAGATGCGGTGGTGCAGGCGACCAAAGACGGGTATGTATTTGTCTTTGACCGCGATACGGGCAAGCCGCTGTTTCCGGTACAGGAAGTTCCCGTACCGACGACGCCGGCATTGCCGGGCGAAAAGCCCTGGCCGATGCAGCCCGTTCCGGTAAAACCCGCTCCGTTTGTGCGCCAGGAACTGACCGAGGCAGACATCACTACCCGGACCCCCGAAGCGCATCAGTATGTGTTGAACCGGTACCGGAACAGCCGGTTTGGCAGTAAATACATGCCGCCTGGTCTGGAAGGCACGCTCTATTATGGATTTGGCGGCGGGGCTGAGTGGGGCGGTAATGCCGCTGATCCTGACGGGATTCTGTACCAGAATGCCAACACCATGCTCTGGTGGCTGGTTATGCGCGACAGCCGGAAGGCTGCCGATGGCGGGGCACTGACCCGTGGAGGTGCGTTGTTTAACACAAACTGTTCGGCCTGTCACGGTGCAAACAGGAACGGTAGGGCAGGAGCGGGCACCCAGGCTTACCCTGATCTCACCGACGTAAGCAAGCGGCTCACCCGTGAGCAGATCAATTTACTGATGGCCACCGGCCGGGGGCGGATGCCGTCCTTCGGCCACCTGTCAAAAGATGACCGTGAGGCTATTGTAAATTTCCTGCTGAAACAGGACAGTAGACCGGCTCCGGACCAGCATAGCCCGGTGATTAACGGAGCGACAGCCGCCGGTACTGACTTTCCGTATATGGCGCCATACCTGAATAACGGAACGACCCAGTTCAGGGATCAGGATAACTATCCGGCCATAAAACCACCGTGGGGGACGCTGAACGCAATTGATCTGAATACAGGCGAGTACCGGTGGCAGGTCCCGCTCGGCGAATATCCTGAACTGACCCGAAAAGGGGTGCCGCCAACCGGAACCGAAAACCACGGCGGGCCGATTGTTACGGCGGGCGGGCTGGTATTCATTGCCGCCACGTACGACGAAAAACTCCGCGCCTTCGATAAAAATAACGGGCAGATTGTCTGGGAATATACATTACCGGCCGGCGGGTTTGCGACTCCGGTTACGTATATGGTGAACGGTAAGCAGTTTATCGCCATTGCTGCCGGCGGTACCCGATATGGCCTTAAATCCGGCGGATCCTACGTGGCCTTTGCGTTGCCGTAGTCAGAAAATCCGGCAGAACTTACAGACAGCTAGTTACATCTCGTCAACCGTAGATTGAATTCAGTTATGAAAAAATTTGTGTTGGGTTGCGATTGGGGTACGTCCTCGTTCCGGCTTCGGCTCATTGACCGGCAAACGCAGACCGTGGTTGACCGGATTACATCTGATGAGGGTATTTCGAAAACATTTACTGCCTGGAAAAAGACCGGTGAGGCGAAAGGGGTGAGCCGTGACCGTTTTTTTCAGCAGCATCTCCGTAAACAGGTATTAGCCATTGCTGAAAAAACAGGTATGTCGCTTGATGGGGTAAACATGGTACTCTCGGGCATGGCGTCGTCATCTATCGGGATGGACGAATTGCCCTACGCACCGGTTCCTTTTCCGGTAGATGGCAGCCGGGCAATTGTAAAACGCTTTGATAAACAGCCGGACTTTCCCCACGAGATCCTGTTGATTTCGGGAGTTTGCAGTGAACACGACGTGATGAGGGGCGAAGAAACGCAGCTGATCGGGTTACTGGCCCTGCTCGATGACGATCATTATCCGGTGGCAGATACGGTTATTCTGTTTCCGGGTACCCATTCCAAACACGTCTATATTCAGAATCATCAGGTTGTTGATTTTCAGACATTCATGACGGGCGAGGTCTACAACCTGATGGCACACCACAGCATTCTGAAAGACTCCGTCAGCACATCGCAGTCTGCTGGCTTTTCGGAGGCAGAGCAGTCGGCGTTTGTGGCGGGCATTCATGACCTGAGCTCGTCGGCCATCCTGAACAGTTTGTTCCGGGTGCGGATCAACCAGTTATTCAACAAACTGTCGAAGCGGGAAAATGCCTGTTACCTGAGCGGAATTCTGATCGGCAGTGAGCTGAAAGCACTGGTATCCCGGCCACACTGGCAGCTCATGCTGTGCAGCAACAGCAACTTATATGAACTCTATAAACTGGCCATGGAAGAACTTGGCTTATCCGGCCGGATGACCACCATCTCCGCCGATTATCTGGACCGCGCCACCATTGCCGGTCAGTTAAAATTAGTGCAGCACCAATTCATACAGTTAAATCAATGAGGATAACCGTTTTTTCAGCGACCCTGTTTGCACAGGCACCCATTGTCGGAATCATACGCGGCCTGTCGGCGGAAGAAGTGGGCCGGCTCCTGCCGGTTTATCTGGATGCCGGATTAACGACGGTTGAAATTACGATGAATACACCCGGCGCAGCGGGGATGATCGCCGCCGCCATTGCTGCATACGCCGGCCGGCTGAATATCGGAGCCGGTACCGTCCGGAGTATGGCCGATCTCGATGCCGCTCTGGAGGCCGGTGCGCAGTTTATCGTGACCCCGTCTCTGAACGAAGCCGTTATCCGTAGCTGCGTGGCCCGGCAGGTACCGGTTTTTCCTGGGGCCTTAACCCCGACGGAAATCGAACTGGCCTGGTCACTCGGGGCGACGATGGTAAAAGTCTATCCGGCCAGCGCATTTGGCCCCGGCTACATCCGCGATGTAAAAGCACCGATGGACGAGGTAAAGCTTCTGCCGACGGGCGGGGTCGATGCCGGCAATATCGGGGCCTTTTTCCGTGCCGGTGCCGACGGCGTGGGCATGGGAGGTCAGCTAATCGATAAATCGCTGATCCGCGCGGATGATATGCAGGGCCTGAGCCGGCATTTTTCGGCTGTACTGAATGCCTGGCGAAATGCCGTTACTGACAGCTAAATCTTTGTCTTTAAGTTGCTTACTACTATTCAGCATCAACCGGTTACCCTTACGCCAACGCGTGGTTCAACCTGCTAACTCACTTTCCCTATGACCTCTTCCCGCATGACGCAGTACCGATGGTTCATTGTTTTTCTGGTGTTTATTGCCACGACCATTAACTACCTCGACCGCCAGATTATCGGCCTTCTGAAGCCGATACTGGAGAAGGAATTTGCCTGGTCGGAAACCGATTTTGCCAGGATTGTCATGGCATTTACGGCTGCATATGCGGTTGGGCTGGTTGTTTCGGGCTGGTTTATTGATAAAGTCGGTTCCAAGATCGGGTATGCCGTAACGATAGTAGTCTGGAGTGCGGCCGGTATGCTCCATGCGCTGGCCCGGAGTGCGTTTGGCTTCGGACTGGCACGTATTGGTCTGGGTATTGGGGAAGCCGGCAACTATCCGGCTGCCATGAAGACGGTAGCCGAATGGTTTCCGAAAAAAGAACGCGGGCTGGCGACCGGGCTGTTCAATGCCGGTACAAGCATTGGCGTGGTGGTTGCGGTTTTACTGGTGCCGCTGATTCTGCGGAATTTCGGCTGGCCTGAAGTGTTCTGGATAACCGGTTTACTCGGATTCTTCTGGCTCATTGCCTGGTGGATTTTTTATGACCTGCCCGCCCGACAACACCGTATGTCGGAATCGGAGCGGTTGTATATTCTGGCCGGACAGGATGCTTCGGAGGACAAAAAAGAAGAATCCGTTCGATGGATAACGCTGTTTGCCTACCCACAAACCTGGATTCTGATTGTCGGTAAAGGCCTGATTGATCCGATTTACTGGTTTTTCCTGTTCTGGCTTCCTTCCTACTTTTCTGCCATGTTTGCCCTTGACCTGAAAAAGCCGAGCTGGGAGCTGATGATTATCTATCTGGCCACTACGCTGGGCAGCATTTTTGGCGGTTACCTGTCGTCGCGGCTTATCAAAAAAGGCTGGCCGACGCTGAAAGCCCGCAAAACTGCCCTGCTGATTTTTGCCTGTATGGAGCTGTCGGTGTTTATGCTGCAATATGCCACTAACGTCTGGGTAGCTGTTGGGTTGCTGAGTCTGGCGGTTGCCGTACACCAGGCCTGGGCGACCAACGTCTTTACACTCGGCTCCGACCTGTTTCCGAAAAAAGCGGTCAGTTCGGCGGTGGGCATCGGCGGGATGGCCGGTGCACTTGGCGGCATTCTGTTTCCGCTGCTGGTCGGGAGTTTGCTGGACAGCTATCGCGCCGAAAACAACCTGTCGGGTGGTTACAACGTGCTGTTTATGATTTGCAGCGTGACCTATCTGATCGCCTGGCTACTCATTAATCTGTTAACAAAAAAGGTTAAACCAATTTCAGGAGCGTTACAAGATACAGAGACGGTTGCGGTTGTGAATTGAATAGGGATAGCCTCCCGCTTACGCTGAACAGTATATGCATTGAGCAACTTACCTTTTGTCTCCGTGGTCTCCTGATGATAGGGCCACGGGAGGACTGTAATACGCACAATGCATGAAATACGCACAGTTTGGGATATATCTATTGGTTTTCTTTAGCCTTCATACGGTTTGTGCCCAGGCTCCGCCCCAGTGGCAGGAGGTGCAGCCTGGCATCTGGAAAGCCACGGCGGGCAAGCCTGAGAAAATCAGCTTACTGGGCGCGGCGGGTGCCAAACCCAACCTGACAGCACTGGCAGCCTTGCCCAAAGCGCCGTTTCCGCTGGCAAAAACCGACATCAGTGTGCGGGTCATCGACGGCAAAACATACCTACGCTTTCCGCTGGAAGAAGGCGAGCAGCTGTTTGGGCTGGGCCTGAATTTCCAGACCGTCAATCAGCGCGGACGAATCATGGAGCTGCACGTTGACCACTACGGTAGTAAAGACAATGGACGCACCCATGCCCCCGTGCCGTTTTATGTCTCGTCCAAAGGCTACGGCGTGCTGGTGGATGCCGCCCGTTACATCACGGTTTATGCGGGCACGGCCGTGCGAACCGATGCCAAATACCCGCCCGTTCTGCGCGACCGCAACACCGATAAAAAATGGGAAGCTCAGCCGTATTCTGACGCTGTCGAAATGCTGGTTCCTGCCGAAGGCGCGACCTTGTACGTTTTTGCGGGGCCAACGCCGATGAACGTGGTGCAGCGCTACAACCTTATGAACGGCGGTGGGTATTTGCCCCCAAAATGGGGTTTGGGCTTTACCCAGCGCGTCCCGACGCTGTATTCGCAGGACGATATTCTGAAAGAAGTACAGAGCTTTGAAGAACACAACTTCCCGCTGGACTTCATCGGCGTTGAGCCGGGTTGGCACAGCATGGCTTATCCGTGTACGTTTGAATGGGAAAAAACGCGCTTTCCTGACCCCAAAGGTTTCTTAAAAAAACTGGCCGAAAAAGGCATCAGCGCCAACCTTTGGATGAACCCGTATGTGTCGCCTGTCGGGACGTTGTATCCCAAAATTAAACCGTTTACGGGTTCGCATACGGTTTGGAACGGGATTGTGCCTGATTTTACCTTACCGCAAGCCCGTCAACTCTTCAAGGAACATTTTATGAGTCAGCACCTGAACATCGGGGTAGGCGGCTATAAAATCGACGAGGTGGACGGGTACGACAACTGGATTTGGCCCGATGTCGCCACCTTTCCGTCGGGAACGAGTGCCGAGCAAATGCGACAAACCTACGGGCTGATGGTGCAGCAGATGACGGGTAGCTGGTTCAGGGAAATTAATAAACGGACGTATGGGCTGGTGCGGGCATCAAACGCGGGAGCGAGCAGTTTTCCGTACGTAATTTACAATGATTATTACAGCCACAAGGATTTTATAACGGCACTGGTCAACAGCAGTTTTATCGGTGTGCTCTGGACGCCCGAGGTTCGCGCGTCCAAAACGGCCGAAGAATGGGTGCGGCGGATGCAGTCGGTTTGTTTTTCGCCCATGGCCATGCTCAATGCGTGGGCCGATGGCACCAAACCGTGGTCGTTTCCCGAAGTGGAGCAGGCCGTGACCGATGTCGCCAACCTACGGATGCAACTGCTGCCGTACTTGTATTCAACCTTTGCGCAGTATCGGTTTGAGGGAAAACCGCCGTTCAGAGCGATGAATCTGGTCGAAGGTTTTGGTTTTAAGTCGGTGACGGTGGCAGGAACGTTTGACGCGACGGCCAATCCGTACGCCATGAGCATCAAAAAAGACATCAAAGACCAATACATGATGGGGGATTACCTGTTGGTAGCGCCGATGTTTGCGGGCGAAAAAAGCCGCGAAGTCTATTTACCGCAGGGTAAATGGTACGATTTCTACACGGGGAAAGAGGTCGGCGAAAATCAGGTGATTACCGTTACGCCCGCACTGGACAAAATTCCGTTGTTTGTAAAAGACGGCGCTCTTATTCCGATGGTGCCACCGCACCGACAGGCTCCGAAAGCGGGCGAAACGCTTCCCCTGACTGTTCGGCATTACGGCACAGCATCGGGCAGTTTTCAGCTGTATGATGATGATGGATTGACGTTTGACTTTGAAAAAGGAAGCTACTCTTTTACCCGACTGACGGTTAACAAAGCGGCCGATGGTAAACTCAAAGGCGACATGGCCGCTCCTGCCACTGGCAAACCTTTTGGCTATTCTAAAGAAATTAAATGGGATTTTATGACTCCTTAAAAAGAACTTCCTGAAAAGAAACTCCCCGAAAGTTCAAAACTTTCGGGGAGTTGAAAAACCCTCTCTAATGAAAAACCTTTCCAAACTAAGCCGCAAAATAGTGCGGCTCTACGTGATTTTCGCTGCCCTGTCAGCCCACGCTCAAACCCAATCCCGCTACAACCAACCCGCCACCGTTGACTGGTTGGTAACGCCCGTGACCCAAAAAGCCGAAGTCATTACCGAAGGCAAAAACATCATTTTGTACAACGGGCTGGTCAAACGCGTTTTTCGCATCGAACCCAACGTGGTTTGTATTGATTACAAAAACCTGTCGAACGGTCAACAACTTTTACGGGCGGTTAAGCCCGAAGCCAGAATCGTGGTCAACGGCAAAACGTACAACATTGGCGGGCTAATGGGGCAAAAAGAAAATGCCTATCTGTTGCCCGAATGGGTCGATAAATTGACCGTCGGGAAAGACGATTTTGTGGCAACGGGTCATTCGGTATCGGACATAAAACCGTTTGTGAACTGGAAAGCCAATTCGTGGGCGGCGACCCAAAAAGGCCCTTCGGGAAAGGTGCTGACCTTCCGTTACAAAGCGCAGGCCGAAGCCGTGAAAGGGCTGGAAGTGACGGTAAATTACGAGCTTTACGACGGTATTCCGTTGATTGTCAAATGGGTGTCTGTTGAAAATAAACAAAATGCCGAACTGAAACTGAACCGTGTGGTCAATGAAGTATTGGCGTTGGTAGAAGAAGAAAGCGCCGTGGTGGGTAAGCCCACCGAAATGAAAAAACAGCAT
>NZ_CAMFHL010000290.1 GCF_945952095.1 uncultured Arsenicibacter sp.
TTCCGTCCTCCCTTTACCGGTATCTCCTTTATTCTAAAGTAATTTCAAGTGCAAGACCGCGCAACTCGTGTACCAATACGTTGAACGACTCCGGAATATTCGGCTTCGGCAGGTTCTCACCTTTTACGATTGCCTCATATGCCTTCGCACGGCCAACAACGTCATCGGATTTAACAGTCAGGATCTCCTGCAGGATATTTGCCGCACCGAATGCTTCGAGGGCCCATACCTCCATCTCACCAAACCGCTGACCACCGAACTGTGCCTTACCACCCAGCGGCTGCTGCGTAATGAGGGAGTATGGTCCGATCGAACGGGCGTGCATCTTATCATCTACGAGGTGACCAAGTTTCAGCATGTAAATAATACCTACTGTTACCGGCTGGTCGAAGCGGTCACCCGTCAAACCGTTGTACAGGTATGTACGTCCGAATGATGGTAATCCGGCTGCGTCAAGCTCGGCCACAACCTGAGCCTCGGTAGCTCCGTCGAAGATCGGCGTAGCATATTTCCGGTTCAGTTTTTCACCGGCCCATGCCAATACCGTCTCGTAAATCTGTCCAAGGTTCATCCGGGAAGGTACACCAAGCGGGTTCAGAACGATATCCACCGGACGACCATCTTCCAGGAACGGCATGTCTTCATCACGGACAATCCGGGCAACAACCCCCTTGTTACCGTGGCGACCCGCCATCTTATCCCCTACTTTCAGCTTACGCTTCTTCGCAATATATACCTTCGCCAGTTTCACAATACCTGCCGGCAGTTCATCACCTACTTCAAGCGTAAAACGCTCACGTTTGAAGCGGCCGGTAATTTCATTGCGGCGGTTGTTGTAATTCTTGATTAACTGAACAATCAGCTTGTTGGTATGCGTATCTTCCGTCCAGCCGTCAAGGTTCAGATCCAGCAACAGGTTCACCTCTTCCGCAACCGCATAACCACTTTCGTCGCGGTATGGGTTTTTGTCCGGGAACAGGTTCTCCGACACGTTGCGGCGGTTAAACTTAACGCCTTTGCTGACGATTTCGTCGCCAAACTTATGCCGCACGCCCTGGCTTGTTTTGCCTTCGAGCAGCTGCGTCAGTTTTTCGATCATCCGCTCGCGGATAGCAATCAGATCGCGGCTGTAACGCTTCATCAGCGCCTTTACCTCGTCCTTGTGCTTGCCACGGTCTTCTTTAGACGGACGCGCAAACAGCTTCGTATCGATCACAACACCTTTCAGTGAAGGCGGTGCTTTCTTCGAGGCATCTTTTACGTCACCGGCTTTGTCACCGAAGATGGCACGGAGCAGTTTTTCTTCCGGTGTCGGATCGCTTTCTCCTTTTGGTGTAATCTTACCAATCAGGATATCGCCTTCCTTCACTTCAGTACCTACCCGTACGATACCATTTTCATCCAGGTTACGAACGGTTTCTTCGGATACGTTCGGGATTTCAGACGTTAATTCTTCCTCACCACGTTTTGTATCCCGTACTTCCAGTTCAAACTCTTCGATGTGAATAGATGTAAAGATATCTTCCCGAACAACGCGTTCAGAAATCACGATAGCATCCTCAAAGTTATATCCCTGCCAAGGCATGAACGCCACTTTCATGTTACGTCCAAGCGCCAGCTCGCCGCCCTGCGTCGCATACCCTTCACAAAGCACCTGACCTTTTTTCACCTTTTGATTCTTCAGAACAATCGGTTTCAGGTTGATGCATGTATCCTGGTTGGTCCGGCGGAACTTAATCAGGTTATATGTTTTCCGGTCTTCGTCGAAGCTAACAGCCAGTTCATCATGGCTGAGTTCATAGCGGACAACAATTTTCGTTGCATCCACAAACTCAATCATGCCATCTGCTTCAGCGACTACCAGCGCACGTGAGTCAACGGCAACACGACCTTCCAGACCCGTACCTACAATCGGCGCCTGCGGGCGCAGCAGTGGCACAGCCTGGCGCTGCATGTTTGAACCCATCAACGCACGGTTGGCATCATCGTGCTCAAGGAATGGAATCATTGACGCCGCCACCGATACAATCTGGTTTGGCGCAATATCCATATAGCTCACATTGGTAGGCTCAGCCATCGGGAAGTCACCCTCAAAGCGCGACTTAATCCGGTCAACCTGGAACGTACCGTCATTATTGATCTGGGCGTTAGCCTGAGCAATATAGTGTGAGTCTTCCTCTTCCGCAGTCAGATACATCACCGGCTTCTCCGGCGCAACTTTACCGTTCTCAATGACACGGTACGGCGTTTCGATGAAGCCCATGCTGTTAATCTTAGCATAGACACAAAGTGATGAAATCAGACCGATGTTCGGACCTTCCGGCGTTTCAATCGTACAAAGACGACCGTAGTGCGTATAGTGAACGTCACGAACCTCGAAACCGGCGCGCTCACGCGACAGACCGCCTGGCCCGAGTGCAGACATACGACGCTTGTGCGTCACCTCTGCCAGCGGGTTCGTCTGGTCCATAAACTGAGACAGCTGGTTGGTACCAAAGAACGAGTTGATAACCGAAGACAGTGTCCGTGCGTTGATCAGGTCAACCGGTTTGAAATCTTCGTTATCCCGCACGTTCATCCGCTCTTTGATTGTCCGGGCCATACGGGCCAGACCAACACCAAATTGCGCATATAATTGTTCACCTACAGTCCGTACACGACGGTTGCTGAGGTGGTCAATATCATCGACTACTGCCTTGGCATTGATCAGACCGATCAGATACTTCACGATCGACACGATATCCTGTGTCGTCAGCACTTTTGTATCCGAAGCGACATCAAGGCCAAGTTTTTTATTAATCCGGTAACGGCCTACATCCCCTAAATCATAGCGCTTGTCTGAGAAGAACAGGCTCTGAATGATTTCACGGGCGGTTTGTTCGTCCGGGGCATCGGCGTTACGTAACTGCCGGTAGATTTGCTCAACGGCCTCTTTTTCCGAGTTCGAGCTATCTTTCTGCAGCGTGTTATAAATGATATTGTAATCGGCCACATTCATGTCCTCCTTGTGCAGGATAACTGATTTCTGACCAGATTCAATAATCGTATCGATATCGTCAACCGAAATAACCGAGTCGCGCTCCATGAGCACCTCGTTACGGCTGATTGATACTACCTCACCGGTATCTTCATCCACAAAGTCTTCTGTCCATGTACGAAGCACCCGTGCAGCCAGACGACGGCCGATGGCTTTCTTAACATTAGCCGGTGTCGCCGGAACCTCTTCGGACAAACCGAACAGGTCAAGAATGTCTTTATCAGAACCAAAACCAATGGCACGTAACAGTGTTGTAACCGGGAATTTCTTTTTCCGGTCAATATACGCGTACATGACGTTGTTTACGTCTGTTGAAAATTCAATCCATGATCCTTTGAATGGAATGATCCGCGCAGAGTAAAGCTTGGTACCATTTGTGTGCTTGCTCATCGAGAAGAACACACCTGGTGAACGGTGAAGCTGAGAAACAATTACCCGCTCAGCACCATTGATAACAAACGAGCCTTTTTCAGTCATGTAAGGGATATTCCCTAAGAACACTTCCTGCTCGATTGTTTCAAAGTCTTCGTTGTCGGGGTCATTATTTGACAGCCTCAGCTTTGCTTTGAGAGGCACTGAATAGGTCAGGCCGCGATCAATACACTCGTCAACGGAATACTTCGGCGGATCGACAGAGTAGTCAATGAACTCCAGTACGAAGTTTTCCCGTGAATCAGAGATTGGGAAATTTTCTTGAAACACCTTAAACAAACCCTCTTGTGAGCGGTGGTCAGATGGCGTATCAAGCTGGAAAAAATCTTTGAAGGATTTAATTTGAACATCCAGGAAATCCGGATATTCAATCACTGGCTGGATTGTCGCAAAGTTTTTGCGCATGCTGTTGTTTTTTGCGTTTGTAGCCAAGAATGTGAGCAAAACTGTATAACTTTACCCTGAGAATATTCGTTATAACTCCTGCTAAGGTAGTCATACAATGCCCCAGACGTCACCCGTCCCGAGGGGGCATAAAGGAACAACGTGCAGTAACTTAAAATAGTTTACTGACACGAACTTTCATAGACAAAAAAGCCTCCAAGCAGAAAAGACCTGACGTTGGCCAGGCCTCCTCTACTTGGAGTGATATCAGAAATAGGGCTGAAATTATTTAATTTCTACTTCAGCACCAGCTTCTTCCAGTTGTTTCTTCAGCGCTTCAGCTTCGTCTTTCGACACGCCTTCTTTCAAAGGCTTAGGAGAGCTGTCAACTAATTCTTTCGCTTCTTTCAGGCCCAGACCTGTCAGATCTTTAACCAGCTTCACAACAGCCAGTTTACCGGCACCCGGAGCCTTCAGGATCACGTCGAATGAAGTTTTCTCAGGAGCGGCTGCAGCAGCATCGCCACCACCTGCACCACCAGCTACCATTACCGGAGCAGCAGCAGCCGGTTCGATGCCATACTCATCTTTCAGGATAGCTGCCAGTTCGTTAACTTCTTTCACTGTCAGGTTTACAAGCTGCTCAGCGAACGCTTTCAAATCTGCCATTTTAGTATTCTTGATTAAATTGTTTTACGATTTTGTTAGATTTTGTGGCTTTCTTGTTTGAGCCACGAGTATTGTTTTGCACTGGTAAGCGCAGTACGACTGACTGTCTTACGCTTATGCTTCCTCGCGCTCTGAAAGCGTTTTGAGGATGCCGGCCAGTTTGCCGCCGCTGCTCTGAAGGGCTGAAAGCACATTCTTCGCAGGTGACTGCAGTAAGCCAACGATATCGCCGATCAACTCCTGACGGCTCTTCAGCGAGATTAATGTATCCAGCTGATCTGCGCCGATAAACAGGCTTGCATCGATCGAAGCTCCTTTTAGTTGCAGTTTATCATTCGTTTTACGAAACTCTTTGATCAACTGCGCCGGTGCTTTCTGGTTTTCAGCATGGAACATTACGCCCGACTGACCCTTCAGAACCGTATCGTTAAACGGAGTAAAATCCGCTCCGGCAACTGTTTCAAGTGCTTTTTTGATGAAGGTATTCTTCACCACTTTGTACTCGATACCACGTTCAAAGCACATGCGGCGGAGTTGGTTGACCTGGTCAACCGTCATGCCACTGGCTTCGGTGATATAGAAGAAAGGAATGGTCTGAAACTTCTGAGCCAATTCCTCAATGATTACTCCTTTTTCCTCCCGTGTCATGATTAAATTCCAACTACTGTGCTTTTGTCAATGATTACGCCCGGACTCATTGTGCTTGACAGGTGAATCGATTTTACGTAAGTACCTTTAGCCGATGATGGCTTCAGACGTAACAGAGTAGCGATGATTTCCTGTGCGTTTTCAGCAATTTTCTCCGGATCGAAAGATACCTTGCCAATGCTCGTGTGAATGATACCGGTTTTATCAACCTTGAAGTCGATTTTACCAGCTTTTACTTCACGTACAGCGTTGCCAACTTCCAGTGTTACCGTGCCCGATTTAGGGTTTGGCATCAAACCGCGCGGACCCAGAATACGTCCCAGACGACCAACTTTAGCCATGACGTTAGGCATCGTGATGATCACGTCTACGTCTGTCCAGCCTTTTTCAATCTTCTGAATATAGTCATCTAAGCCAACGAAGTCAGCACCAGCGTCTTTCGCTTCTTGCTCCTTGTCCGGTGTACAAAGTACCAGTACGCGAACCGTTTTACCTGTACCGTGAGGTAACGTAGCAACGCCACGAACCATCTGGTCAGCTTTACGCGGATCAACGCCCAACCGAACGTCAATATCTACGGAAGAGTCAAATTTCGTGTATGAAATCTGCTTCAGGATATCAGCAGCTTGCAGCAGCGAATATTCTTTGGCAGCATCATACTTCGATAAAGCTTCCTTTTGTTTTTTTGTCAACTTAGCCATGTCTCGTAAATTGCGTTTGGCTTACTGGTTGTCCCAGGGAGCGGTACCCGACACTGTGATCCCCATGCTGCGAGCTGTACCAGCGATCATGCGCATTGCAGACTCAACTGTAAAGCAGTTCAGGTCCGGCATTTTCGTCTCAGCGATTTGCTTTACCTGATCCCACGATACTGAACCAACCTTTGTACGGTTTGGCTGAGCTGAACCACCTTTAACCTTGGCTGCTTCTTTCAACAGAACGGGCGCCGGCGGAGTCTTGATTACAAAGTCAAATGTCTTGTCTTTGTAATAAGTAATCAACACCGGCAAGATCATGCCCATCTTATCCTGCGTACGGCCGTTGAACTGCTTGCAGAATTCCATGATGTTAAGACCTTTGGAACCCAGAGCCGGACCGATCGGAGGTGAAGGGTTAGCTTGACCGCCTTTTACCTGCAACTTTACGTAGCCACCTACTTCTTTTGCCATTTTCTTGTGTCTTTAAACAGACTCAATTTGTGTTTATCATTCCAGAGGGAAGCCTGAACAATAAACGGAAAACAAGGATTAACCTAGCTTTCTTTATCTACTTGTGCGTAACTCAATTCAACAGGGGTATTCCGGCCAAAAATCTTAACAACAACGTTTAATTTTTTACGGTCATCGAATACCTCTTCTACTGTACCAACGAAACCGCTGAACGGTCCGTCAATTACCTTTACAGATTCACCTTTCAGGAACTGTACGGTTGGTGCGGCAACTTCCTGCGTTTCTTCATCCACTTTACCCAGGATCCGGTTAACTTCTGCCTGACGCAGTGGAACAGGTATCTTTGTGGTACCGCTTGTGTTGCCTAAAAAACCAAGAACACCGGGCATGTTTGTGATCAGGTCAAGCGCACGGTTATTTGACAGATCAGCCGAAATCAGGATATAGCCGGGGAAGAATGATTTTTCCCGAATGCGCTTCTTACCGTTACGCATTTCATATACCTTTTCTGCAGGAATTAATACCTGCGGAATAACTTCGTCTAACTTTTGCCGAATAATTTCGTTATCCAGGTAGGATTTAATTTTTTTCTCCTGCCCTGATACCGCCCGGATGACATACCAATTAATGCCGTTGCTCATAATAATGTTGATTTTGGACTTACGATTACCGCGTTAATACACCCGTAACCGTTATTCGTAAATCAGTTTAGAACGACTGATAAAAGGCATTCAGTGCATTCTCAAACAAGAAATCGATCAGACCAACGACCATCGCAAAAACTAATGAAGCCACTAGAACCAGAGTAGAACTGGCCTGTAGCTCACTAAATTTTGGCCAAGTGACATTGTGCTGAAACTCCTCCCAGGAGTCTTTCAGAAACGAAATAAACTTGTCCATCTGTAAAAGGATTTGCACGGGTGGAGAGATTCGAACTCCCATCAACGGTTTTGGAGACCGCTATTCTACCCTTGAACTACACCCGTAGATTGTGAAGAAAGCCGGTAGAAATCTCTTTCCTCTTATATTGCCCGTTGAAACGGACTGCAAAATTACTAATTAATTATAAAAAACCAAGTGCACCATCTTTCGATAATGCACTTGTTTCAAATAATATTATTCGATGATCTCAGTTACCTGACCGGCACCTACAGTACGGCCACCTTCGCGGATCGCGAAACGAAGACCTTTCTCCATAGCGATCTGGTTGATCAGCGTTACTTCGATAGTGATGTTATCACCAGGCATAACCATCTCTACGCCATCCGGCAATTTGATCTCGCCAGTTACGTCAGTTGTACGGAAGTAGAACTGAGGACGGTATTTGTTGAAGAACGGCGTGTGACGGCCACCTTCTTCTTTTGACAAAACGTAAACCTCGGCTTTGAATTTAGCGTGTGGTTTTACTGAGTTTGGCTTACAGATAACCATACCACGACGGATATCAGTTTTCTCAATACCACGCAACAGAAGACCTACGTTGTCACCAGCTTCACCACGGTCCAGAATTTTCCGGAACATTTCAACACCAGTTACAACTGACTTCAGGTTCTCAGCACCCATACCCAGGATTTCAACCTGCTCGCCTGAGTTGATGATACCACGCTCGATACGGCCCGTTGCAACAGTACCACGACCAGTGATCGAGAATACGTCTTCGATTGGCATCAGGAATGGCAGATCAGTCTGACGTGGAGGAAGTGGAATGAAGCTATCAACAGCAGCCATCAGCTCGTCGATTGTAGCAACCCATTTCGCGTCGCCATTCAGACCACCCAGTGCAGAACCCTGGATAACCGGAATGTTGTCACCGTCGAATTCATAGAAGCTCAACAGTTCGCGGATTTCCATTTCTACCAGTTCAAGCAGTTCCGGATCATCCACCATGTCCACTTTGTTCATGAACACAACCAGCTGAGGTACACCTACCTGACGGGCAAGCAGGATGTGCTCACGCGTTTGTGGCATTGGACCGTCAGTTGCAGCAACTACCAGGATAGCACCGTCCATCTGAGCGGCACCAGTAACCATGTTTTTCACATAGTCAGCGTGACCAGGACAGTCGACGTGTGCGTAGTGACGGTTAGCAGTCTGGTATTCTACGTGAGAAGTATTGATGGTAATACCACGTTCTTTCTCTTCAGGTGCATTGTCAATTGAGGAGAAGTCCCGAACTGCGGCTAGACCTTTTTCCGCCAAAACTTTCGTAATGGCAGCCGTCAGCGTCGTTTTGCCGTGGTCAACGTGACCGATTGTACCGATGTTTACGTGCGGTTTGGAGCGGTCAAAGTTCTCTTTTGCCATGTTTAAAAACGTTAAAAAACGCTTAAAGAATTAACTATTAGTTTATTTTTGAATTTGCTGAGAAACAAGAAAGTGCCCTGATGAGCACTTTTCCGTAGGCCTGAGCAGAACATTTTACTGTTCTTCCCG
>NZ_CAMFHL010000291.1 GCF_945952095.1 uncultured Arsenicibacter sp.
GGCTGATGGGCCCTGTACGGTCGCTACTGAACGAAAAAACGCTCCGCGAACGCCAGTTTCCGGTTGATGCTGAGCGGATTGGTGCTATGATCAACCTGATCGATAATGGCACGATCAGTCAGACGGCGGCGCAAAAGGTGTTCAGCCTGATGGCCGAAGGTGCTACCGAAATGCCGGATCAGCTGGCCGGACAGCATAATCTGATTCAGAACCGCAATACCGACGCGCTCGGAACGTTGGTAGAAGAGGTATTAGCCGCATGGCCCGATAAAGTCGCTCAGTACAAAAAAGGCAAGAAAAACCTGCTGGGTATGTTTATGGGTGAGGTCATGAAAAAATCGCAGGGCTCAGCCGACCCGAAACTGGTTAATGCGTTACTAATGGAAAAGTTGAACCAATAACCACAGGCAGGCAGCGCAACCCGTTCGTAAACGGCTGTTGCACCGCCTGCATGACAAAACAAGAATACCATGAAGGTAAAAAATGGCCTTTTGGCCGGCCTGTCTATCCTCAGCCTAACCGCATTTGCACAAACACCTGCCACCAAAGACTTTACCGTTACCGGTAAGCTGAAAAGCTTTAACCCGGGCGGCAAAGTGTATCTGGAAAGCAACGGCCAGCCGGCCGCGCGGCTCGACTCCGCAACGATCAGCAAAGACGGTCAGTTTAAGCTGACGAGTAAGGTGCCTCTGGGCGGCACTATCTATATTCTGGCGGCGAATGATCAGAAAGTTGCCCTGCTGGTTGAAGGCGGTGAAACACTGACGGCCAACATCGACGGCTTCCGCGAAAATCTTAAAACAAAGCAAAAAGGTACGGCAACGGTAACGGGTTCCAAAAACATGGACTATTACCAGCAGATCATGGGCCTGCGCGAGAGCATCGAATCACGCGTACAGACCTGGAATAAGCAGTATCAGGATGCCAGTGCGAAGAAAGACAACAAGAAAATCGCCGAGATTGAGCAGCAATACAATACCGCCAACGCCGATATGAAGGTGAAGGTAAAACAGATGCTGCCGAACATGGGTACCGATCTGGTAGCCCTGTTTGCCACCAACTTCCTCGACGAAAAAGAAGACTTTGAGGATCTGGATCAGCTCGCCCGTAAGTTTGAGAAAGAGAAGCCGGACAGCCCGATTGCCCAGTCGTTTGTTGGCCGCATGAACCGGCTGCGCGGGCTGATGATCGGTGCGGTGGCTCCTGATATTCAGCTGACGGATACGACCGGTGCGGTGGTGCCGCTGTCGTCGCTGAAGGGTAAATACGTGCTGATCGACTTCTGGGCCTCGTGGTGCGGTCCGTGCCGGATGGAAAACCCGAACGTAGTGCGGATGTATAACAAGTTCAAAGACAAGGGCTTTACCATTTACAGTGTATCCCTTGACCAAACGAAAGACAACTGGCTGCGTGCGATCCGCAACGATCATTTAACTTGGACGCACGTGTCGGATCTTAAGTTCTGGCAGTCGGCCGCCGCTCAGTTGTATGGTGTTCAGGCGATTCCGGCCACGTTCCTCCTCGACAAGGAAGGCAAAATCATCGCCAAGAACCTGCGCGGTGAGGCTCTGGAGCAAAAACTGGACGAAATTCTGAAGTAAGTCAACCCCAACCCATAAGCAGAAGGTCAGGTGTAATGCCTGACCTTTTTTTGTGAACTCCCCGGTTCAACTCCCCGAATGTTCTAAACTTTCGGGGAGTTTAGTCTTCATTTTAAGTACTTTTGCAGACCGGATTTCCCGGCTATTTACTTCATCACATCCCTTTTTCAGCGTTTGGCGTTGCCGTTTACAGGCAGCCAAAGCCGTTTTATGTATCACCCTCGTGCTTGTCAAAATACCCCGAAGCATGAGTCATCACATACGCAGGGGGTTGTTTTTAAATCCAATGAAAGTTGCTATTGTCGGCTGTGGAAACATGGGTATGGCGTTTGCCAAATCATTTTTACAGTATGATCTGGTGAAACGCGATGACCTGATGCTCATCGAAAAAAGTGCGGACCGCTCCGAAGCCCTGAAGGCCGAAAAAGCGGGTATGGTTGTTGACACCATCGGCCCGCGCGTGGCAGACTACAATCTGGTAATTCTGTCGGTAAAGCCGCAGGACTTTGCCAGCGTGCAGGACGAATTGCGGAAAGCCCTGCAACCGCAGCAGGTAGTGCTGTCGATCATGGCCGGTATCCCGATTTCGCTGATTCAGGAGCGTCTGGCCCACAAACAGGTCGTCCGGGCGATGCCGAATACACCGGCGATGCTGGGGTTGGGCATTACCGGTTTCGCCGCTGCCGATGAAGTACAGATTGGCAACCTCCGCAAGGTCGAAAACCTGATCAACGCGACAGGGCGGTCAATTTTCCTGGAAGACGAAAGCATGCTGGATGCCGTTACGGCCGTAAGCGGCAGCGGACCGGCGTATTTTTACTATATCGTCAAAGCCATGGTCGAAGCCGGGAAGCAGCTTGGCTTCGACGAATCGGTATCGACCCTGCTGGTGAAGCAAACGATGCTGGGGTCCTATAACCTGATTCAGAATACTGATAAATCGCTGGATGAGCTGATTAAGGCGGTAGCATCGAAAGGCGGTACTACCGAAGCCGCGCTCCGGCAGTTTGAAGCCGGCGGGCTGACCGAGACGCTGATTGCGGGTATAAAAGCCGCCCAAACCCGCGCCACAGAATTATCGAAAGGCTAACTATTTCTTCTTGTAGCGGTACGGTTTTGTACCGCTACAACCAATACGGATGCCGCCCGCAAGCAGCGTTTAAACACTCTCCTCCGGTAAGCCGGCAAAAATTTCAGTCAGCGGGAGTTCAAACAGACCGGCGTTGGCTACATCAGGCGCCATACACCTTATAGCGCTCCTTACTGCATCAACGTGATCAGTTAGTGGTGGCACGACGCCCGGTCGTGCCAACACTAAGCTACTACACCCCTGTATAATTATACGGCGTAATGGCACTCAGCTCAGCTTTTACACTATCTGATACGTCAAGGTCCTGAATAAACGCCTTGATGCTGGCTTCTGTAATTTTTGCGTTTGTGCGGGTCAGGGCTTTCAGGGCTTCGTAAGGTTGGGGATAGCCTTCACGGCGGAGCACAGTCTGAATCCCTTCGGCCACGACAGCCCAGTTCTCTTCCAGATCGGCCCGGATGGCCGCTTCGTTCAGTTCCAGTTTATCCAGTCCTTTCAGCGTCGATTTCAAGGCAATAACGGCATGGGCAAATGGTACGCCCAGATTCCGCAATACCGTCGAGTCGGTCAGGTCGCGTTGCAGGCGGGAAACCGGCAGTTTCGCCGACAGGTGTTCCAGCAAGGCGTTGGCAATGCCCAGGTTACCTTCCGAATTTTCAAAATCAATCGGGTTAACCTTGTGCGGCATCGCCGACGAACCCACTTCGCCGGCTTTGATTTTCTGCTTGAAATAGTTCATCGACACATACGTCCAGACGTCGCGGTCGAGGTCAATCAGGATCGTATTCAGGCGTTTGAAGGCGTCGAGGGTTGCCGCCAGCATATCGTAATGCTCAATCTGGGTCGTGTACTGGCTCCGCGTCATGCCCAGCTTACCCACAAACTCATCCCCAAAACGTTTCCAGTCAATGTCAGGATAAGCCACGCGGTGGGCGTTGAAGTTACCCGTTGCTCCGCCAAACTTGGCTGCCGTCGGAATATCGGCCAGCATAAACAGCTGCTTTTCCAGACGCTCACAGAAGACCAGCAACTCCTTGCCTAAACGGGTCGGTGAAGCCGGCTGACCGTGCGTACGGGCCAGCATCGGAATGTCATCCCACTGATGGGCCAGCTCCTGCAACCGCTGGTAAACCTTCCGGTATACCGGCGTGATCTCCATATCCAGTGCTTCGGCCAGCGACAGCGGAATGGCGGTGTTATTTACATCCTGCGAGGTCAGACCAAAATGGATAAACTCCAGATACGGCTCAACCGGCAGGCCTTTCAGTTTCTCCTTGATAAAGTATTCAACGGCCTTCACGTCGTGGTTAGTTGTTGCCTCGATCTCCTTGATCCGGAGCGCATCGGCCTCCGTAAAGTTCTCGTACAACGCCCGCAGCGACGGATACACCTCAGGATCAACGCCTTTCAGCTGGGGGATTTCCCATTCGCAGAGAGAGATGAAATACTCGATTTCGATGCGAATGCGGTAGCGGATCAGACCAAATTCAGAAAAATAAGGCGCCAGTGCCGATACTTGCCGACGATAGCGACCATCGACCGGCGAGATAGCCGTCAGAGCAGATAATTCCATAAATGTGATTCAAAATGCAAAGGTAGCAGTTGACTGCCTATCGCAGGCGGTCAGCTGCCGTTAAATTTCAATTTGGCCTGATTCAGAAGGGATTCAGGTAAACGCCAAGGCCAACCCACTGGACCTGCTGGTTCTCATACTGGCTGTAGGGACGGAATCCGGTGTAACTTTCGATCAGGAAGCTCAGCGAATTACTGGTTGACTTACCCAGTTCGATACCGGCGGCAAAGTGGATCCCCGGCCGGAAATCGTTTTGCTGCCAGACTTTCAGGTCAATCCCTGCCACCGGCCGCACAAACTTAGCAGCGCCCGTTGCCGGATTCGGCTTGCGGTAGTAAAAACCGGCCTGTGCACTGATTTTGCGGCGTTCGTCCGGTTTGCGGAGGCCATAGCCCAGGTTCACATAGTACCGCATGCCTTCGAGCGTCTGCACGTCGCGGCTGTACGTTACGTCCAGTAGTTCGTAGTTGACCGGATTGGGTGTCCGGTAATTAATCTGGTTCCGGATCAGGTAATCATCGCCGAGGTGCGACGACAGGTGATAGCCACGGAAACGCCAGCTGTTCCGGCCACTGCGCAGGTTATAGAAAATACTAACCTTGTAATCGTTGTTTACGATCTGACGGCGCTGCACGTTTTTCTCATCACGGTATACCTCAAACTGGGTAAACGAGACAATATCCAGCCCGACTTCGGCAGCGCGTCCTTTTTTGGTAGGCCACCGGTAAAACGGCTTGCCGAATCCAAACGAAAACGGCACATACGATCCGTCGTAGCGGTTCCCGTCAATGACAAATACCGGCAGCACGCTGAGGTAGGTCTGGGCTTCGAGCGGGTCGAGGGTAATGGGCGCAAACAGGTGACCACGCGGCAGAAATTCTGCTTTTACCGACGACGACTGTATGTTTTCCGGTGCAGCCGCTTCAGCTGTCGCATCCGGTTTCGGGGTTTCAGTAGCTTTTTTCGCTTCTTTACTCCGTGCACGTTCAGCCTCTTCGGCCTGCCGGCGGGTCTTTTCTTCAGCCAGACGCGTCTGTTTTGCCTGCTCCGTTTTTATCCGCTCAGCCTCCAGCGTTTGCTGACGCTGTTGTTCGGCCAGCGCCTGACCGGCCTTCTGTTGTTTTGCCCTGGCGCGGTCGGCCTCCAGTGTCTGCTGACGTTGCTGGTCAGCGGCAGTCTGCTGCTGAGTTGCTTTGGTGCGTTCAGCTTCGGCCGTTTGCCGGCGCTGCTGCTCATCCAGTTGTTTTGCCTGCGCAGCTTTAGTGCGCTCTGCTTCTTTAGCCTGCTGACGGGCTACGCGGTCAGCTTCTTTTTGCTGGCGTTCACGCTCCCGTTCTGCTTCTCTGGCTTGCTTGCGGGCCAGTTCCTCGGCCTCTTTCTTTTCTTTGGCTAACCGCTTTTCCTCCGCTTCGTTCGATGACGAAACGGTCGAAAACGGCGAGGCCGATGACACGGGTGCAGTGGCAGCCGGCGTAGTCGCCGGAGCAGTCGCGGCCGGTTTTGTCTCCGTCACCGGTGTAGCCGCTTTTTGTTCTTTCGCCAGCTTAGCGGCTTCGCGCTCCTGCTTTTCGCGGGCTTTAGCTTCTTCCTTTTCTTTCTTTTTCCGTTCCTTTTCAGCCTGTTCAATCTGCGCACGACGCTGTAATTCGGCCATTTCCGCCTTATAACGGCGTTGTTCTTCGATCCATTTCGCCTGCTTCTCCCGAAGCCGGATTTCGGCAGGCGTCAATGGTTTACCGTTCGGGCCAAGCGGAACCGTGGTTGAGGCAGGTTGGGTGGCTGACTGTGCCAATGCCATCGTGGCCGAAAAAACGGTCAGGGCAAGTACACAGCTCATCCGCCGGAAAGAGTAGAAAGGTTGGTTCATGTAAAAAGATTGGCAAACAGAATGTTCAGGGAAATGAATAATTGATAATGTAAAATGAATAATGAGCTGCACTAAGGACGTTTAACGTCGAGGGCGCAAGCCATTATTCATTTCACATTGTTCATCTTACATTGTCCACTATTGATTAGCCTTCAGCGCGGCATAATGTTTAAAGAATAAGGGAATGGTCTCAATGCCTTTGTAGAAATTGAACAGACCATAGCTCTCATTTGGTGAATGCAGCGCGTCAATATCAAGGCCAAAGCCCATCAGAATCGATTTAAGGCCCAGTTCGCGTTCAAAGAGCGCCACAATCGGAATACTGCCACCGCCCCGCGTCGGGATCGGTTTTTTGCCCCATGACTCTTCCATAGCCAGGCTAGCCGCTTCGAACTCAATTGAATCCGTTGGCGTCACATACGGCAGGCCGCCGTGATGCGGACGAACGGCCACCTTTACAGACGGCGGTGCAATAGCGTTGAAGTGGTTACTGAACAGTTCGGTGATTTCGGCATCGGTCTGATCTGGCACCAGACGCATGCTGATTTTGGCAAACGCTTTCGACGGCAGGACGGTTTTGGCCCCCTCGCCGATATAGCCGCCCCAAATGCCGTTTACGTCCAGCGTCGGGCGGATTGACGTACGTTCGTTGGTGGTATAGCCTGCTTCACCGGCAACCTCGGCAATGTCCAGATCACGCTTGTATTCGTCGAGATCAAACGGCGCTTTTGCCATTTCTTCCCGTTCTTCAGCCGACAGCTCGATTACGTTATCGTAGAAACCGGGAATGGTAATATGCCCGTTAGCGTCTTTCATAGAGGCGATCATCTCGCACAGTACGTTGATCGGGTTGGCCACAGCCCCGCCATATACGCCGGAATGCAGATCCCGGTTGGCACCGGTCACCTCTACTTCCACGTAAGACAGCCCGCGCAGCCCCATCTCCAGCGACGGGACATCGTTGGCAATAATGCTGGTGTCAGAAATCAGGATTACGTCGGCTTTCAGCATATCGCGGTTAGCCGCCACAAACTGGCCCAAATGATCGGAGCCCACTTCTTCCTCGCCCTCGATCATCACCTTTACGTTACACGGCAGGCCATCGGTTGCCAGCATGGCCTCAACCGCTTTAACGTGCATATAGACCTGGCCTTTGTCATCGCAGGCACCACGCGCATAGATACGCTCATTGCGGATGGTTGGTTCGAACGGCGGCGTGTGCCACAGCTCATACGGATCAGCCGGCTGAACGTCGTAGTGGCCATAGATCAGGACCGTAGGTTTAGCAGGGTCAACAATTTTTTCGGCATACACCACCGGATGGCCCGCCGTTTCGTGCAGGGCTGCTTTATCCAGACCGGCAGCAGTCAGTTTATTGCGGAGAAATTCGGCGGCACGGCGCACGTCATTTTTGAATGCAGAATCGGCCGACACCGACGGAATGCGTAATAAATCAAACAGTTCGTCTAAGAAGCGTTGTTTGTTGGACTCAAGATATTGTTTCATCACTGATGGCATTTAGCAGTCAGGTCATAAAGGCTACCGGAGCCTTAAACCCGGCATTTAACCCAAAAAATTTGCCCCGAAGTTACACACTTTCGTATAACTCCGGGGCATAGATTATTGTCGGAAACCGAGATTCTTATGGTAGTGTCGCTGATTAGTCACGCTTTTTACGCAACCGGATCAGGACCGTCCGGTTCTCCTGGCCGCGCAGTAACCGCCCGATGTTTTTCTGGTGCGTTAAGGCTACGATAAGGAAAACCACAAACCCGAAGGCAATCAGCAACGGGCTTTCTTTTTCACCGAAGATCCGGAGCAGTAACAGGACCGGAAAAGCCAGTGCAGCCAGCAGCGAACCCAGGGAAACATATTGTGATGCTATCACCACCAGCAGGAAAATACCGATGCAAACCACGGCCATTTCCGGGTGAATAGCTAACACCATTCCGAGCAGCGAAGCCACGCCTTTACCCCCTTTAAAGTTGGCAAAAACAGGAAACAGGTGCCCCACTACCGCCGTTAAACCAAACACAAGCTTCCAGGTCAGCACATCATCAGCATCAATAAACTGGTAACGCCACAGCAATGTCGCCAGGATGGTTGCCGTAAACCCTTTCATCACGTCGACCAGCATCACAACGGTACCGGCGCGTTTACCCAGCACCCGGAAGGTGTTGGTTGCACCGGCGTTTCCGCTACCGTAGTTCCGGATATCGAGTCCAAAGAAAGCACGGCCATACCAGACAGCCGATGGGATTGAACCGAGTAAATACGCCAGCACTGTAGCACTTATAAGGGCAATAACATTCATTCGGGAATACGCTACTATTAGGTTTAAAACTGTGAAACAATCTATATTTAGCTTGTCTGAGTCCGGCAAACCTCATGAATCGAGGCAGTTTTGCCTTGCAAGATAGTGAATTGGTATACGAATGGCAGTCAAAGTTAGCTATATTTTAGGAATTTCTTCATTTGTTAACGGCTAACTAACACTACTAAAACACTATTCTAGCTAGAATAATTTCATTTCCCGCCAACGACTATTTCTGTCAGGCTGCTGATATCCAGATACTGATTGGCCATCTGCATGATTTCTGCTGCCGT
>NZ_CAMFHL010000292.1 GCF_945952095.1 uncultured Arsenicibacter sp.
GTAAGGAGTCGTCGGCAGCGTCAGATGTGTATAAGAGACAGGGTTTTGGCTGAGTGGTTCGGCTTTTCAGGACGGCTCCGATTGCCTCGTAGGAAAGCTGGATCTGCTTGAAGGTGTCGTCGGAGAAACGACCGGTTTTCAGCGCCTTTTCCAGCTTCTGAAAATGCGCGATCAGGTCTTCCGACGACTTGATGCCGGTTAACGGCGTGTTGGGATTGGAACCCCAGAACTGCAGGCTGGAACCCTCGTAGAGGCGGAGTTCCATCAGCTGATAGATACCGCCCATGTCGGGTGTATCCATGTACTGACCTTTGACGACACGGTACCCGATCGAATGTTCGGTGATCAGTCCGGACGAGGCCATTTCCAGAAAATCCTGACCCAGCTTGTGGGTACCGATTTTCGATTCATAGTAAAGGCCCTTGTCATCTTCTTTAAGCACCTGCAGCAGCCCGATCGACTGGCGTGTATTGTGATCGAGGAGGTGCTTTATGCGGGGTTGGGATGACTGAGGGCCGTTATCGTTGATGCTTTTCAGGAAAGCACCTTTTACAATCACATCGCCGTCGGAGTCTTTATTGCCGAAACTGGCAAAGTAGCCCGTTACGATACCCTGCTTGGTATCGGCATCCTTAATCAGACACGGCGAATCGCATATTTTGGTAAGATGTTCCGACACGGCAATTCGTAATAATTGAGCGTTGAATGACGCTACGAAATTGCCGTGTCAGGGCCGGGTTCGATAGGAGCAATGATAAGATTAACGCCGTCTGCGGGAGTGTCGGTTCCAGGCACTCTGGAACGACTCGTAGTCAGCGTACATATTTTTCTTGAAGTACCGGCGGTGGATAGCTTCGCTAAGTTCGTAGGCTTCCTTAATCGTTCGATTAGCGTGAGCCTGCCGGATCGTAAGCACCAGTTCCATAAATTCGCTTTTTGTCATCCGTCCCAGCTGGAGCACATTAACCGACGGCTCAGGGGTATCTCCTGTCAGCTGGAATTTTATTTCACTGATTAAAGCCGCGACATAATCCAGTTTATCGGCCGGCACTTCTAGCTTAAAGTTGATCGTCGTCATGGCTTGTTTTGTTGTTTACTGTTGTGAATGGTTGTTACTGTTGCAGGTCAACAAACTGTTTGCGGATCGTGCCGGGCACGTAGAAACCCCACGCCTGTAACCTCCGCATAACAGCAGGCCATCGGGCTGGCACGGCATCATCAGTCAGATCGCCCTCAGCAGCTGACTTGACCTCGCCGTCCATCCAGAAAATAAGGCTCTTGTCGCTGGTGCTACAGGTTATACGTACGCTTTCCCTGTCTTTATGAAATTCAGGACGAACCGGCTTTTTTTTGAACGCTATCTTAAACAGGGTATTAAGTTCGCTTTTGGTGAGCGAAGACAGGCTGCGTAGCTTCAATTTCACGTTGCGCACCTCAAAAACGCACAATCCCTTGATCAGGCCGGCAGCAACACAATCATCATCCGAATGTATCCACTGCCCGTCTACGAGGAAGTCTGCCGAGCACGGGGCGTAAAAGCAGGCCGCAATATCCCGCATATCGCGCGCCGTAAAGTCTTTATACCACGGATCAACATTTTCAACAAACTCAAGCAAGCCCTCCACGCCTACCCCTTTAAAGGAGTCAGCGTAGGCTAACGGTGTGTCGGGAATCATATACCGTGAACTAACATGGCATTCTGTTTTATTCTCCATCGTTGTTTACTGTTGTCTGGTCATGCTTAAACAGATCGGCGATCGCTGCCCCGAATCCGACTACCGCCCCGCCGATACGCGACAGGATACCGGCCGCTCCGGCCGGCGAACTATCCGCCCGCGGTACCGGCATTCCGTTACGCATCACCGGTACGTAGGATACCGTACACCGGCAGTTAATCACGTTCTCAGGGCCGCCGGCGGGGTCGCCCGGATGCTTCATTTTCTTCCCCCCGACGACAAACTTTTCGTCAACGGGTATCGGCTTTTTACCGATCATCTTGCGGTGCTCGGTACGGGTACGGGTGTCGGCCGTGGCGATCCAGAGCTTGTTCAGTTCGATGCCCGTTTCGGCGGCTCCCATCTCAGCCGCCAGATTCGCGGCCCGCGTCGTTTCGGTACGGGCGATCAGCAGCGCCCGGCTGCGCAGGATCGTGCCACCGACCCGTTCTGCAATCAGCTTTGCCGTTTTACGGATATCGAGCTGCTGATTAATAGCGTCCGACAACGCTTCGCGGATCTGCTTCCGGGTTGTTTCGGTAATTTTCGTTACCCGATCGGCCGTTTCCGGATTACCGAGTATGGCCATCATGAGCCGTTTCCATCTGCGAGAAAAGTACCGTAGATCGAAGAGCGGATTTTCCCGTTTCAGACCCGCTACAATCCGGCTGCGCACCAGATTGAACTCGTTATGCGCGGCTAGGGGGCCAACCGCTTCGTACACGTCGGACAGCATCTGCAGGTGCTCGTTTTCGCCGATCCAGCTGTCAACCGACGACAGCCACAGGCTTTGGTCGATTGTCCGGACGGCTGAGGTGATGCGCTGCACGAATCCGAGCAGGCGTCCCCGCACGATGCGGTACGCCCGGCGTTCGAGCTTATCTCTGAACCGGCGGGCTGTTCTGGCGTATCGTCTCTGTTCATGGGGTTTCATCACTCAGCCGGAATATCAATACCACCCCGCATCCGGATTGAGGTAACCTCCGGCTTTTTCAGCAGGCCGTGTTCGTGGTCTGCCAGCCAGCGGCGCTCCTGCATATCCAGTACGTCAACAAACTCTTTCAGGTCGCGCTTTGCCACAGTATTACGCAGGTTGCGGACCTCTTCGATGGTGTCACAGGTAGCGACCTGATCGGTTACCCCGCCGCCGGGATAGTATTCCTTGTAGCCGAATACGAGGTATCGTTTAAGTTGGTCCATGCTAGTTTTTGTTGTTTGGTTATTCATCCAGAAACGACCAGCCATAGGCAACGATAATGATCACCAATATGATGATCATCAACGTCCGCATGTCTTCGCTCCAGACTTCGTAATTATACCCTACAGTTACTGACAGCGCCACAATAACAATGAAGATCATTATTTTAGATATTGGCGGATTGCTCACAACTGTAAAAAATGGCGGTTAAACGATGAAACAGTAGCGCCCTCATCAACTACTTTTATAGCAGCTCTCAGTCCTTCCATATAGCCATCGGTCCACTCTGCCTTATCAGATGCCTGTGGGGTTTACCCGAACTTCTGTTTGTAATTACTCAGTGCGATCAGTGCCATTTCTTTGCCCAACTGAAACCCATTCCGAAGGTGGTGTTTCTTAAATTCTGTCAGCTCCTTTTCGACCTCCACGAGGCTGTTGTTTCCAAGTATCATGTATCTGTTGTTTAGATTATTAATTACCCTTTACCTGCTCACCGAGCGTTTTGATATTTGGGTCTGTATTCGGAATGCAGCTTAAGGCCAATCCAATTAGATTTGCCTCCGTTATAGTGCGAACATTATCGTCTATCTTCGCCCTGACGATCGCAACGCAAATTGACGGGTAAAAGTCAGCGTAAGCAGACGCAACCGGATCAAGTACATCAACAACCAACTTTCCATCACGCACATAGGGCCGCACTGTCTTGCAGATTTGTTTACTACCATTAAAATCTTCCGTTAGCGGGTAACTTTCCTTTATTTTCAGCGAGTCAAGCGGCATTATATCGCCGTTAGCCAGCGGACTACCGCTATCGAATACTATTGTTGCCATAGCTCTATAGTTTATACATTAGGGTTCGACCAATCCTCAATCATTGACTTGAACCGGCGCTCAAATTCATCGTCATCTACGATATGGCAGGTAATCTGCCCCAGTTGTGCCTCAGCGTAATAATGCCAGTCAGAAAGTGCCAGTGGCTCAACCTTAAATCCATTATCAAACAGCAGATTAAAAAGCCGTTCATGGTCATTAAGTTCTGAGATAATCAGGGCTGACCTGTTGGCTTTCCATGCCGAAATACAATGTTTATCAGACAGGTATTCCGCAACAATCCTTTTTTGCTCCTGATCCATGATTAGGCACTAATGGTGTTACTGAAATATCTAAATACAGTTGCGGGTCTGGCCGCCACTCCACATCATCAGCACCCCATCCGCCACGGTCAATGTTGATGACATACGAATGACGGCCGCCGGGTAATACGCGATACAAATAGTGCTTAGGATCATTGGAATGCATATCCCTGATAATCATATCCAATGCCTTGATCAGCTCAAAATGCGGATCAGGGTTATCGATCCACGGAATCGCAATCAGGTCGCAGTCCCGATGAAGGCTACCGTGAAGCACCAGATTATACCCCATCATGCGCGCCCGTTCCTGCATTGCGCCCAGATAGTAGGCATATAGCATCGGCTTTGTTTGTATCGGCTTCATGGCTATTTGTGCCTTACGTCTGGATTATGAGAAACTTCAAGCGCATGTAATGGACTTTTGTCCGGATCGGCCCACTTGATCTTGAAAAATGCAACATCATAGCTTGCATCAATGACTTCGCAGAAGGCAAGAATCTTTCCCACCAAAAAAGAGTCATCGGCGCGATTAACTTCTGCGTCTCCTTTCAGGAAGGATAACCACATCTGCCGGCGCTTACGATCACACTCTACAATTAAGTTTTCGATCTTTTTAGTCTCCATTCGTTTGTTGTTTGGTTAATGCAGCCATGGCGATACCGCCAGACCAGCAGTTATGATTAATACAACCTGATGCAGGAACTGGTCAAATCCGAAGACATACCAGTGCAGCGGGTTTGCCGGATTCTGTAAAGCAGGATGCCAGGCATTAAGCCGCCCTTTGCCGGTATCAATCAGAAAGTGCGTCAAAAGCTGAATGACACACAACGCAACCGACTTGACAATACCAACCTGAAAAGACATCGACACAACAAAGACAAAGAAGGCATGCCATCCCGCATGAGCCATGATCGGCGCCAGCGGCCGGCCGAACCGTTTCGCACTGAGCATCCATTTGGATGACAATTGCGTGTAGTCAGCCAGAAAATGGCCAATGTTATACAGAAATAATAGCCCTATGATTTCCAGTATCATAATCAATCCCAGCTTGACGAACTACCGCTATCCCACGAACTACTACCGCTGTCATCATACGAGCCCCCGGAACCACCGCCGCCAAAATCACCGCCACCGAAGTCAAACGAGCTGCTGCTGTCTGAATCAAAGGTGTCTGCGATTCGGTCAATTATGCCGCTGATCTGCTCATTGGCCCGCTGGTTATCGAAATTGCTTTCGTCAGGGTTCACGAAATTCATTGCCCTTAAACATGACTGCTCTTCGTTGTAGCGGGTTACCGCATCTTCCATTGCTTCAGATGTGATGCGTGTATGTTCGTCAACCATGTAATAACCATCAGGCGTTTTGGGCCATGTAGCGGTAAATCCGACATGTACAGCGAAACGCCGGTATAAGAGCCAGCCGAACCAACGTTTCTGATACTCTTCTTCCGTGATCGCTATTCCGGTTCTGAACCGGTGTTTATATACGATTACTATAGGCATTTCCATGAGTATAGTTATTTGGCTGACAGTTAAAGGGAATTTGTAACAGCGACTTGTTGCAGGTCGGCCGGTAGCAAATGGTTATCAGACACATTCCTCACCGCCAACATAAATCGTCTGTTAGTCCGCTCGAGTGCTTCAGCCATCTCACTTTCACGCAATTCGTCGGCTGTTGCGAAAACATCGCGCTCTTTTACCGCACAATGGCCGGCAATATCAAGGTCGTATTTTATTCCGAAACCACTACCGGTATCGGCAAAGGACATATAACGGATCTCACCGTATTGATAATGACCATCCCGGCGTATCCAGACTTTTTGACCTATCCTGAATCCAGGAACAGGCAGTCCTGCATACTCCTGGAAAACTTTGTCCTGTAGCGGCGTTGCTTTTGTGTTATCCATGTATCTGTTGCTTAGTTATCAATTGCTTTCAACCGGAACGGGGTAGACGGCGTTACCAGAACCGGCGGCTGGACGTTACTCCAGATCATCAGGTATATCCGGCCGGTGGCCATAACCTGTTCCTTTTCTTCGGGGGTCAGCTCCCAGGCAGAGATAATGACGTCGCGGCCCTCGCCATCCTGACCCTTAAAAACGGGCAGGTCGTTACATCCCTCCGCCTTGTACACGAAATTGGATTCAATGAATTTTACGGGTGTCATTAGTACTCAATTAAAAGGCCATGAATAACGGGAGACGGATCATTTTTTGACGGGCGCCCATGGGCATCCAAAAGCGCCTGATACATTTCAGCATGACTGCCAAATCCCAGACAAGCCGCATACGTCTCGGCGCTATCGCTACCGGTTGTAATCGTAGTACGCCCGTTAATATCAGTAAGCGTAACATCAAACCAGTTAATGCCGATATAACGTACCGACTTCGCAAGGGTCCAGAACGAACAATTACCTCTGCGCACTTTAATCCGCTTTCCTTCGAGGATTTTGGGATTATTATGCATATATCCCGTATACACAAAGCCAAGCTGACCGTACAGGGGCAGCAGGTCGCGGGCGGTAAAGCCAAACAGATGATTAATAGCTGCCGTCATTTTTCGGTTGCTGATTAGGATTGACATCACTCATGGCCGCGTATTCAGACAGCGGCGTCAGGCCCGAGGGAACCCACGGCTCGTCAAACAGCGGATTTTTCTGCTTTTCGTACTGAGCAGCCTCTAACATCTGGTTCGGGGTGAGGTACCACATCTTACTGTTGCGCTCGATGATCCTGTTAATGTCTTCCGCCAGTTCCGGAAAAGCCGACACATCGCCGTCGATGAAGTACTGTTTGCTACCCGTATTGAAGGGCTCGATCACGGCCCGCAGGTCCTCGGCCATCGCTTCCACTTCCGGCACCACCGCATCGACGATCGCCGCCTTCCGGGCCTCGGCCATGTTGTTATAGGTACTGCTGGTCGGATCACCCAGCACTTTGCTATCCAGGCCGTACCCGCGGCAGAACGTACGCAGGTCAAATTCGAGCGACTTCATCAACTCCAGATCCACCGGCGACAAACCGATCTGGGTCCAGTCGGCTTTCATGTTCGCAACGTGTAGTTGCCGGTTTTGCCCGTACTGCTTTTCCTGTAGATGATACTCGTACTCTTCGGCCTGTTCGGGCGTCATATCTGCGTCCGGAAACGTCAGAATACCGGGAGGCCCGGCGTTAGCGAACTGCTTGACACCCGCCAGATACCCCTCGTTGCTTTTCTGGATCGAAAGAGCCATCACCTGAAGGGGCGACAAACCACGCAGCTCGTTGCCGGTACCGCCCAGTGCCGGATAGAACGTCTTGGAAAACTTAATATCCGTAACCGGAATGACCTGCTGGGTAGGCGTATAGACAAACTCTTTGATCTGCATAAACCGGTCGCCGCCCTCAACCCGTACCAGCGTAGGCGGCAGGATGTACATCTGCGATACCGGCCAGGCCCCCGACAGCTTGTGAATCATGCGTTCGCCGGTCAGGAGCTTGTATGCGATCGCATGCTCCAGAAACTCACCCCACCCCTGATCGGCGTTCGGTGTCGTCAGCAGCTTCTCAATCTGGGTATTGGACGTGGCCACCAGCGCCTTTGTTTTCAGGGCCGAGGCCTTGGCGATCGATTCCACCGTTGCGCCTTCCCCCTTGAGAAGCATGTAGTCGTCGAGAGCCTTTTTGTCCTTCACTTCGTACAGGTAAAATTTGGCCCGCTTGGTTTTCCGCAGCAGGTACATGACAACCGCGTAGAGGTCGCTGTTTTTCAGAAACGACTCGCTGATGAGCTTATCGCTGGTTTTTGAGTACAGCTGCACCTGCCCGTTGATCAGCCTGACGGCTAACGCCGATCGCTGCCGGCTGCTACCCGGCTTTACCGGCTCTCCGGCCGACCGTTTCAGCGACAGATCATACCCCAGAATTTTCATACCAGTATCAGTTTTTTTCGTGGTTTTAAGTTGAAAATTTCGCGCATCGCAAACATGTCCATCAGGTCGGGGCTTTCCCCCCCAAGGGCCACTTTCATTTCTGCCTTCGGTATCAGGCATAGTTTGCCGTCACTGTCGGGCTTGCCCCGCTTGATGGCTTTCCGCTCAAACATGAACCGCTGACGGACCGTCATCTTATCGTTGTACATCCGGTTGGCCACCTCTTCCGACACCCGGTAGTTACCCGCCAGCACATTGGCCGCGGAACGGTAGTAGCACTGCGCCTTCAGGTTTTCGTAGTTTTCCGGCAGCGGCTTTTTCGTTTTCGGGTCCTTTTGCGGAAACTCCGGATGAGGCAGGGGGATGCCGCCGTTATGAAACGGGATAGCCCCCTTGATGTAGCCGTCGATGAAGCTGCCCACGCCGTCGGCGTCGAAGGTGACGTGGTGATTCTGGATCCTGTGAATATCCATCAGCCGCAGAGCCTCTTCAACGACCCGTTTGCCGTCGGACTTGGCAACCACCGAAATGTCCGCCAGCTCGAAGCCGCGGAACACGCCCCAGATCAGCTTATCACTACCGAGCATGGCAATATCACCAACCAGATAGGTACCGGACGTATCAACCGAATAGCTGTTGTTGAACAGGCCGCAGAACGCCGGATAGTCGTAAATATCCAGATCGGACAGTACCACCTTCCAGTTACCGTCGAGCCTGTCTCTTATACACATCTCCGAGCCCACGAGACAAGAGGCAATCTCG
>NZ_CAMFHL010000293.1 GCF_945952095.1 uncultured Arsenicibacter sp.
GTGTATAGCCGTGCCCCAAGGCGCTGGGTAATCACATTGACGTAATAATCCTGAAAGTTTTTGGCGATCCGGCTTACCATAGCTACCCCGAGCGCCTGCAGGATTAATAGACCGGCTCCTCCCGCCAGAAAGTCGCTGAAGTTAAGAGACCGGATGCCGTTACCGTTGGGTTTTACGACGTACTGATCAATAATCTTCCGGAAAATATACGGATCAAGCAGAGAAAAGATTTGATTAATGGCCGCCAGTAAGAGCGCAAGAATTAACAGGCCCCAATAACGGCGCAGATACGAGTAGAGTAATTTCATGTATGAAGTTGTTGCCTTTCATACGTGAACACAAAAGCAGCTTAAATGGTGTCCCCGGCCAAATGGAGATCAGTAATAATTTTTAATCCCACTATTTTTTTTGTGCATTTCTACCTGAAAGTTATACTAAACTAACACGGATATTTATTCTACTCATTTTCTACGCTGATTCCCTGTTTTTTATCTGAAATTAAAAAATGTCAAAGTTACACGTTAAAATAATTACTCTTTTTTTAACCTGAGAAGGGTAAATATAAAATATCTGTCACTTTAGTACACAAAAACAAGGAATTGTACTATTAATCGCCGCACGTTTTTTAACACAAATTTTAATTAATCGTGAGCATATAAAAATGTCCTGAGCTAGTCCCGACAGGCTCTCTGCTAAAGAAAGCAAAACGTTACCTGAAACATAAAACCCGTTGATAAGTGCCGCAAATCAATGTGTCTGGTTCCGCAGAATCAGCGCTTCGGGGAAGATTTTGTCCATATCTGAGAGGATAATAACACGTTAACACCCTTAAAATCAATTATATAACACGCAACCTTAAGGTTTATGAAGTTAAAACGACTACCTATTGCGGTCATCTATCGGTGTGCGGTAACCGGGCTGGTGCTACAATGGCTTTGCGTCGGTCAGGTAAGGGCCTTACCCGATAAGCCAAAACACAGGAAAACCCCTGTGAGTGCACAAAATGATGACAAAATGGTTGCCATCACCATTACGGGCGTGGTGAAAGGCGACGACGGCGAAGTGCTGCCGGGTGTAAACGTGGTAGAAAAAGGTACCATGAACGGTATCTCGACTGACCGCGACGGCAAGTACAAGATTACGGTAAGCGGAGCAAATTCGGTTCTGATTTTCAGTTACATCGGGTATGTCTCGCAGGAATCGCCGGTGGGGGCTAAACGTAACATCGACATTAAGCTGATTGCAGAGAATAAATCCCTGCAGGAAGTGGTGGTTGTGGGGTATGGTACGCAGCGGAAAGAAAGTGTGGTAGGTGCCATTACGCAGGTTGATAACAAAGCCCTGATGCGTTCCGGTACCTCAAACGTGACTAATGCCTTAGCCGGTAAACTATCCGGTGTATTAACGATGCAGCAAAGCGGTGAACCGGGCAGCGATCACTCCGAAATCGTTATCCGTGGTCTGTCAAGCTGGAACGGTTCGCAGCCACTGATCATGGTGGATGGTGTTGAACGCGATTTCCGGGACATGGATCCAAACGAAATTGCTACCATTTCGGTCCTGAAAGATGCCTCGGCAACGGCGGTATTCGGGGCGAAAGGGGCGAACGGCGTTGTGATTGTAACCACCAAGCGGGGTGCAGTCGGCAAACCGAAACTGGATTTCACCGGCTCCTACGGTGTCTCACGGGCTACCCGGATTCCGGACCATATAAGTTCGTATACCACGATGTCGATGTACAACGTGGCGATGAAAAACGGACAGTCGTTTCAGGATCTGATCCCGCAATCGGCACTAAATGAGTATAAAAACCCTTCGACACCGCTGAACGCACTGCGGTATCCGGATGTAAACTGGTTTGATCTGATGACCAAGGAGTTTGCTCCGAATGCCAACGCTAACTTCAACGTGTCGGGTGGTACCAGTGCCATCCGCTACTTTTCTTCAATCGGTTATACCTACCAGGGTGACTTCTTCAAGGCCTATCACAATGGCTATGATGATACCCGCTATTGGTATCACCGGTTCAACTACCGGACAAACATCGACTTTAACCTGTCGAAAAATACAACCTTGTCGCTGAACGTCGGCGGGGAAACCGGGATCAAAAACCAGCCGACCGACAGCCCGTGGCGCAACCTGTACTCAACAGGCCCTGCGCGGTATCCGGCCTATTTCCCGTCGTGGGTGTTAGATCAGGTGCCTGATCCGGATTATCCGAATGCCAAGGGTGACCGTCTGGCCATGAACTTCGGTGAATTTACCGGTAATCCGTATACGTCGATGAACCAGGGATCGTTTAACCGCTATCTGGATTCAAAACTGTTTACGGACCTTATTCTGGATCAGAAGCTGGACATGGTTACCAAAGGGCTTAGTATGAAAGGCAAGGTTTCGATGAGTACGTATTATCGTAACCGTTCCCTGTACGCCAGCTATACATTCCCCGAGTACCAGCTTGATTACACGAAAATCGGGACTGAACTGAACCCATGGTTCCGGAACGGACAGGGCAACGAGATGTTCCAGCAGGGACCGCTTGATATTAACGTCGGTGAACTCGAGAATGACTACTACAAGGATTTCTACTACGAGTTGTCGATGAATTATGCGCGGACGTTCGGTAAGCACAGCGTATCGGGTCTGGCACTGGCCAACCGGCAGCAGCGCGACCGGACTACCCAGTTCCCGTATTACAACCAGGCATTGGTTGGCCGCGGTACCTACGATTACGCCGGAAAATACCTCGTGGAAGTAAACCTTGGCTATACGGGTTCGGAGCGTTTTGCACCGGGTAACCGGTATGGTTTCTTCCCGTCGGGTGCGGTCGGCTGGCTGGCTTCCGAAGAGAAGTTTATTAAAGACAATGCGCCGTGGATCAGTAAGTTAAAGTTCCGGTATTCAGATGGTAAGGTAGGTAGTGACATCGCTGCAAACCGCTGGTTATACCTGAGTGATTACTTCAAGGATAATGCCGGTTATATTCACGAAGACCTTGGCCCTAACCTGAACTCGCAGTGGGAAGAAGCCCGCAAACGGGATATCGGTATGGAGCTGGGCTTATTGAACGATAAGTTTACGTTCAGCATCGATTTGTTCGATGAGCAGCGGTCAAAAATGCTGCTGGTGCCGCGTACGGTTACGATGCTCGTTGGTAACTCTTTCAAAGAACTAAACCGCGGTAGCCTGAAAAAGCACGGTATTGAGGTTGAAGCAGAATACCGCAACCGGACCGGCTTCGGACTGAATTACTTTGTGAAGGGTATCTTCGGCTTCAACGAAAACCGGATTCTGTTTAAGGATGACTTACCGTATGCCTTTGACTACCAGAAGCAGCAGGGCAAACCACTGGGCGCGCAGCTTGACGGCGTACTCCTGACCGGTACGGGCTACTATACATCCGTGGACGATATTCACAACAATACCTCGGCCATTGACCTCCAGAAGCTCAGCGTCGGTGACTATAAGTTCCTCGATTTTAACGGCGACGGCCGGGTGACAAACCTGGATAAATACCCGATCCGGGGCTCTGACTATCCGCCGATTACCTTCTCATTCTCGTCAGGGTTTTCGTACCGGAAGTTCGATTTCAACTTCATGTTCCAGGGCAACGTCGGCAAGTACGTAGAGTTTAACCAGCCGTACGAAGTCGAGTTTATCAAAGGTGACTGGCGGGTACACTCGTCACAGCTGGATTACTGGACGCCGCAGAACCCGAACGCAAACCACGCAACGCTGCACTACTCAAGCGGCGGCAGTACAGATAACCTGTTCTGGGGTGGTGGCGAGGCTGACCGTGGTTTCGATATCATGGTTGAGAACCGCTTCTGGCGGAATGCCGACTACCTGCGTCTGCGCGAAGTATACGCCGCTTACACCTTTAACTCGAAGATGCTGAGCCGTACGCTCGGTACGTCAAACCTGACGTTCTTCGTGACGGCGAATAACCTCTGGACAAAAACGAAACTAATCGAGGGTGATCCGGAGCGTAAGGACTTCAATCAGGGCTTCTATCCGACACTGGCCAGCATCAAGTTTGCGATCAAAGCGGCCTTCTAATGATTTCAAAGCAAATGAAAAGATACTTTTATTTACTCAGCTCGTCGGTGTTCCTGATGATTATGCTTACGTCATGCATCGAGGAATACCTGAATAAGGCTCCGGAATCGGGCCTGACTGAAGCCGACGTTTTCTCGAAATACGAAAACTTCAGGAGCTTTTTCGATTCGATCTACGAGGGTACTAAACTCGACGGGTCAACATGGCGTCAGTATAACATCAAAAATGCCTATTCCCTCTACTTTGATTTCTGGGACCAGAAATACAGTATGGAGGCTTTGACGGATATGAGCGACATGGGCCGTCTGATGGATTCGCAGGTTATCAAAAGCGGACAGATTTCCGCGATCATCAACAAGATGACGTATGATCAGGCCCGCCGCCCGATTCTGGGATCGATGTTTAACATCATCCGGATCTGCAACCTGTCGCTGAAAAACATCAATAAGCTGAAAGATGTGAATGAAGTCGATGTGAACGACTTCCGCGGACAGGCGCATTTCATCCGTGCATTTGCACACTTTGAACTGTTCCGCCTGTGGGGACCAATGCCCTATCTGAACAAGGTAATCGGACCGGATGATCAGTGGGATATTCCGCGGTTGTCGAAAAACGAAACCTTGCTCCGGATTGCCAGTGATATGGATTCCGCCGCCATTTATTTCGAAAAGGCTAACCTGATGCGGCGTGATCCGGGTCCGGGGGTTGCCGGTCACCTGAACGACCCGCAGCAAAAACGCCCGACCGGAGTTGCCGCCATTGCATTCAAAGCCCGAGCGCTTCTTTATGCCGCCAGTCCGCTTAATAATAAGAATGGACAGAAAGACTGGGAAGAAGCAGCTAAAGCCAATTGGGAGGCCATTAAACTGGCTGAGCAATACGGGTACACATTGCTTTCACTGGCCGATTATAAGAAAAACTACATCGGAACAACCTACTCGAATGAGCAGCTCTGGGCATGGTATGCCGGTACGAAGGCATACAACAATGGTGATCTTCAGGGTATGGTAAACGGTGTTTTCGGCGGTGGTAAAACCGGCTGGTCCGGTGAATGCCCGACGCAGAATACGGTCGATAAATTTGAAACGAAATGGGGTGAGCCGCTGAATACAGAGGCTGATCGTCAGGCAGCAATTGCAGCGGGCCACTACAGTGATCAGAATCCGTATGCGAACCGCGATCCGCGTTTCTACATCGACATCATCTATAACACGGCACAGGTGCCGGGCTACGGTGCGGCTCAGATTTACTATACCCTCAACAACGGGGTAGCCACGTATGGTAACCTGCTGGACCAGACCTATGCCGGTGTAACGCGTACAGGCTATTACGAGCGGAAAACGTGGGGTGAGCAAAGCGTGAACAACAAGACCACGCCGCAGTATACCGATCCGCTGATTCGTCTGGGCGAGCTGTACCTGAACTATGCCGAAGCAGCCAACGAAGCCTATGGTCCGAACGGCGCTGCTCCGGGTGCGACAATGACGGCGCTTCAGGCGCTGAACAAGATCCGTACGCGGGCTGGTATGCCGGAAGTCCTGTCAAACTACACCGGTTCAAAAGACAAGCTGCGCGACCGGATCAAAAATGAGCGTGTGATTGAACTTTGCTTTGAAGGAGCTCACTACTACCATGACATCCGCCGCTGGAAAGATGCGCCGGCCGTGATGACCGGAACGCTCTACCGCATGGATGTGGAGAAAGTGGCAACCAGTACAACATATCCGACGGGTTTCAAATATACCCGGATGCCGTTATCGTCTGACCGTCAGGTGCGCTGGAAAGAAGCCATGTACTACCTGCCGTTTAACACGGAAGATATGTACAAGATGAAAAACTTCGTCTCCAACGACGTTTGGTAAGCCAACCCTTTAAACTGATTTACATGAAATTTTCGACTACATATATGTACAAGGGGTTGGCCGGCATGTTCATTGTTTGTCTGTTACAGACGACAGCGGTTCAGGCGCAGGACAAGACCTCTAAAAAAGCTAAACAGACTGTACCAATTCATCTGCGGGTAACGGACGAAGCCGGGAATCCGATCAGTAAAGCGGTTGTCGTGATCGGTGAAGGCCGGATATATGCCGAAACCAATGCCGCCGGCGAATTCGACTTTCAGGGGCTGTCGGATGATTACGTCACTGTTTCATCGCACGGCTTCGGCAAATCGGTCTCGCTGGTAAGCGACATCATCCTGAACAGTACGGTAAAGCTCAAGGCGGAAAAAATGTTTGACACGGCCGACGACCTGATTCCGATGCCGTTTATGGATGTGAAGAAGCGCCGCGCAACGGGCTCCTATACAGTGCTCCGGACGTCGGATCTGGAAAAATACCCGACGAACGACATGCGGAATGCCTTTGCCGGTCTGGTCAACGGGATGGAAGTGGTTGAACGTGACGGCTCTCCGGGCCTGAACGCCGAAGAAGAAATCGGTAACTTCCGGATCACGGAAAAAATCGGTATCAGCACCCGCGGGCGTAGTCCGATTTTCATCATCGATGATATTCCGACCGACATTACTGAAATGCCGCTTGATCCGCAGGAAGTAGAATCGGCAACGGTCATTAAGGACATCGTCGGAAAAACCATGTGGGGTCCGCGCGGTGCTGACGGTATCATCTACATTAAAACCAAACGCGGTCAGAAAAATGAACGGGTGCTGAATGTCAATGCCGAAGAAGGTGTCAGTATGATCGACCGCTTTCCTGGCTGGGCATCCGGAGCAGAGTATGCACGGCTCAACAATACGGCCCGTACCAACAGCGGCTTACCGGCACTCTACAGCGAATCGGCCATCAATGAATACGGTAAAAATGATCCGTATAACATGTATTTCCCGAGCGTTGATTTCCGGAGCTTGATGCTGAAGAACTCCAAGTCGTTCCGCCGCATTAACCTTTCTTCGCTGGGTGGTAATGAGTCGGTGCAGTACAGTGCGTATCTAGGGTATAACGGTGAGGGCGATATCTACAAAATCGGCGCACCGGCAGACTATAACCGGATCAACGTCCGGACCAACATTGATGTGAAAATCAATGATTTGATCAAGGTGAAGGTTGGCTTTTTCGGTGGCCTGACTCTTCGGCGTTCGGCCAACTACGGCTATAACTCGAACTTTACCAGTGATGACGGCAACACCAACACCGCGCTTGACCTTGTTGAGCTGAATACGGTGCTGAACGACATCACCAACACGCCGCCGGTTGCCTTTCCGGTTTATGCGGCGTTTGGCAGTGATCCGGTAGCACCGTGGTATGCCGTCAGTTCAAACTCGGCATATCGTCAGAACCCGATCGGCAACGTGATGCATAACGGTTACTATACAGAAACCGGCCGCACGGGTATGACCAACGTGGAGTTTGATTACGACATGAAGGAACTGATCCCGGGCTTGAAATCGCGGACGTATGTTGGCTTTAATGCCTATAACAGCGTGCGGATCGGTAAGGCTGAGGACTATATCGCCTACATCGCAACGCCGGGCAAAACGACCAGCGGGGCTGATACTGTCCGCCTGTCGAAAGTGCACGACGGGGTTGATATGCCGGGGCAGGCGAAACTTCACGACTTTTATTCGCAGCGTTTCAGCGTGTTTGAAAACCTGAGCTACGAACGCGCCTGGGACGGTCACGAGTTACAGGCCGGTCTGACCTATTACATCGCCAAGTCAGCTCGGAACGGGATCGAAGAACCACAGCGGGCCCAGAACGGTATCCTGACGGCGCAGTATTCATTCCGGAACCGGTATATGTTCCAGGGCGTACTGAACTATGCCGGTACATACAGTTTTGCAAAAGACAAGCGCTATGCCATGTTCCCGGCAGCGGGTTTTGGCTGGGTCATTTCGGATGAATCATTCATGTCGAAGATCAAAGGTATAAACTACCTGAAACTGCGTGCTGAAGCGGGTATCAACGGGTATGAAAGCTTCCTGCCGCCGTTCTATGACCTGGATCGCTGGGGCGTTAACACATCCGGTGCTGCGTTCGGGCCGTATTCGACGAACCAGTGGTTTGGCAGCAACACCGATAACACGGTGTACCGTACGTCGCCAAGCCGGATCGGTAACCCGGATCTGACGTGGGAAAAACGGAAAGAGATCTCGATCGGTCTGGATGCACTCCTGCTGAACCGCAAGCTGTCGGTAGAGATAAATTACTTCAACAACCTGCGCGACGGTATTGTGTCGCAGCTGGCGAACACCTTGCCGTATCTGGTCGGTATTTCCGGAGCGCGGCCGTGGTTTAACTACAACAAGGTGCGGTATTTCGGCGTCGAAACCGGCATTCAGTATACCGACCGTGTGGGTAACCTGCGCTTCTCTGTGGGTGGGAATGCAACCGTACAAAACAGCACCATCCTGAAATGGGATGAGCCGAAATACCGGTTTGGTTACCAGACCCGTATCGGTAAGCCAACGGATGCCTACTGGGGACAAACCTATGTGGGTAAGTTCGAGAGCGATGCCGCCACTAAACAGGTGCCGCAGATTTACGACGAAACCCTGCGCAAAGGCGATCTCCAGTATCAGGATATGAACGGTGACGGGGTCGTGGCTGATAATGACCAGAGCTTTATCGGTCATACGACACCACGGTTGTTTTATGCCCT
>NZ_CAMFHL010000294.1 GCF_945952095.1 uncultured Arsenicibacter sp.
GTCTCGTGGGCTCGGAGATGTGTATAAGAGACAGTGGTGTGGGTTAGTTTATATGTCTCTTTGCCTTCAACGGTTTCCCGGCCCCCGAATGCCGATTTTACCCCCTTTTCAGCGAAGTACAATTCAGGCATGATCTGGTAGGTATACAAGCCCCGTTCAGTTTGAGCCGGAGTTAAGGAGACCTTTGAAGTACCCATTTCAATGGCGATACGTTGACCGTCGCAGGTATGTTTATAGTAGACCGGACCACTCTTACTTCCCGAAATAATGAAGGTTTTAAACGGGGCTTTGTATTTCATGGTCACGTAACCATCAGTCCCGACGACAGCTTCCCCCGTGATATCCTTTAACTGAGACAGCACTTTTGTTCCACCCAGTGCTTTTTTGTAGGCATTCAGTACTTCATTGGCAGTAGTCAGACCTTGCGTGCGGGCTGTCAGAACGAGCAAAGGAACGAGCAAAAGCGTCAGAATAAGCGTTTTCATGTTAGGCTTGGTTATAGGTTAAATCCGAACCAAACGTAACAAAAACCATTGCTGACCGCCGAAAAAGCCAGCCGGACAAAATGCCGGACAATTAATAAACCACTATTACTCAAATACTTCCAAAGGACCCGTTTAAGTCAGCGCCTTCAGGTAAGTTTGCTTTCCGGCGGATCCGGTAGCGGGTTTTGATGACCGTGTCGGTTGAGACACCCAGCATACTGGCCGTTTCTTTGGTCGAAAGATCCAGACGGCTCAGGCAAATCAGCCGGATTTCAGCCGGAGTAAGGGTTGGGTAAGTGGCCCGCAGCCGCAAAATATAGTCAGGATAAACCCGCTCAAACGACTGGCGGAACCGGTCCCAGTCAGCGTCTGTCAAGATCGACTGCCGGGTCAGCTCCTGAATCCGGGACACGGCCGGCAGCGGATTGAGGCCTGCAGGCGCTTCTGTAAGCCGGCGAAGCAGGTCTAACTCTTCAGTCCGGCGCCGGGCTTCGCTGGCAATCAATGCCAGTTGCGCTTCAGCCTGTTGCCGGCGCCGGCGTTGGTATGCTATATAAACCAGGGAAATCAGCCCAACAAGCACCATCCCCGAAAGTGCTCCGTTGCGCAACCATACCTCGGCAAGACGATCCGTTTCAATCTGATCAAGTTTAGCCCGGTAAACTTCGGCTTCGAGCTTTTCCTGTTTCCGGCGGAAAATACGGGCATCATCGTTCAGGCGCCGCTTTTCTTCCAGACGACTCGCCAGCCGGGTATAGAACAGGGCCTGTTTCAGATCGCCCCGGTACTGATATACCTCTCCTAATCCGCCATATGCCGGAATTAAATCCAGGCTATCCGTTTGGTTAATGAAGGCTTGTACCGAATCATATAACGCGATTGACCGCACCAAAACCGGCCAGGCATTATCATATTGTTTAAGTGCCAGATAGGCCTCTGCCAGCGGAAGCGTTGCATTAAATTCAGACTGCCGGTCATTTCCCCGCCGGACCGCAGCAATTGCCTGTTTTAAATAAGGAATAGCCGCTGCATGTTTGCCCTGCCGGATCAGCACGACACCCAGATTGCCGTAGCTGATGGACGAGTGAACCGTTGAGCCGTACGAAAGCCCGAATGTATGAGCTTTCCGGTACCAGTATGCCGCCCTTCCGAGGTTATTCATATGCAGATAACAGGATCCTAAATCGTTAAGAAACTGCCATTTATAATAATTATACCCGTAAGGGTGTCCATCATGCGTATCCAGTCCGGGATGAGCCCATCTGTTGCCAAGTACTGCGGCTCTCCGCGCCAGGTCATACTCCTCAATCCTCGCGAAGTACATACTCATCCACCAGATATGATGGATAATGTCGTACGTAGCTCCGTGATACTTGTTAACAACGGCTAAGGGTAAGCCGGCCAACAAAGACATACCCCGAACGGCACCGTCGTATACTAATATACGACGGTGCCGTTCGTCCATGTTGCCCTGATGCTCAATAATCGCTTTGCACCATGCCAGCCAGCATATACCTTCTTCAGGCAGGAGGTTATGCCGGTGTGCATACTCACGGATAGCCGTCAGGGAATCAAGAAGCCCCTGCGCATTTCTGCCGGCGTAAAAACTGACAGCCTGCTGGTTGCGACACCAGAATAAACGCAGCAAACTAAGAGTCTGCGGGTCTTTTGCTGCCGAACGCATAAACCTGTATTCCGACAGGCGGGCAGCTTGCCGGTCGGGCTGCCGGATGGAGTCATAGAATTCCCACCAGTGCTGCGTCAGATAGCTGTTCATGAAGGGCAGTTTTTCTTCAGGTGGCATATGCGCCAGCTTTTCGCGATCGATCTGTGCCAATAGCGGTGATGCATGAAACAAAAACAGCAGGAAAACCAGCCGGCGGGTAAGCATAACAAAGACAATAATCGGTACAGTTGGGCTTGACAAAGATGCTATTTAAGCAGTTTGTAAATATACATAGCGAGAACAATTAAAAAATTTCCAATAAAAAGTACTTTTTCAGGTACTATCTGTCTCTGGCCAAGCATTGCTTCATCTGGTTCTGACGCGCTTCGATAAAGGAAGTGACAGGCTGTTTTGCCGGTAGTGTTGCCATTTTACGATTAAGCATGTGATTCTGAAAGAAGTATATAACAAACGCCGTTGGCCCCGCTAAACATCAGCATCAACGGCGTTTGTTGGCCAATCCGTATACGGGCAAGTACGCCCCAAGGTCACCGTCCGGGTCACCGGCGCGCTGGTGCCACAGCTGTTGGTGTACGTGGCCGTCAGCATATACGTGCCGGACTGCTGCCCAATCACCAGCGGGATATTGTACTCTATTGCTTTTAATAAGCTGTTCCACCTTCTTAGCGGCTTTCCGATATTTGCCACGTCATTGCTCCCATGTCGATCCCCCGTTGGCAATGCGCGCGTTTCCGGCCAGATCGCTGGCAGGCAGGGCTGTTACAGAATATGGGTAACTACCTTCCGTTGTTACGGGTAAAATACCGGTACCTAATTCAGTTTTCTGTAAGCCTGCGGTGTCAGGCCCGTTTTCGTTTTGAACAGGCGGCTGAAATAGTGCGGATAGTTAAAGCCCAACGTATAGGCAATACCGCTGACCGGTTCTGCTTCACTTAGCAACAGCGTTTTTGCTTTGTCAATGATAAAACTGTTTACCTGATCTGTGATGGAGTACCCGGTTTCCTTTTTCAGTAAATCACTCAGATAATTTCCCGACAGATGGAGTTTTTCCGAAAAATAGTCAACAGAAGGAATGCCGCTCTCCGCAAATTTCCCCTGTTTATAATACTGATTCAGTAAGCCGTGAAACTGGCTGACCACATCTGAATTTTGTGCCGACCGTGTATTAAACTGCCGTTCATAATAGCGTCGGGACAGATTCAGCAGCAATTCCAGCGAGGAGGCAAGGACCGTTTGACTGTGGTTGTCGATGCGCTCGGAAAGTTCATTTTTCAGCAGGGACAGGCAATCGGTCACTGTTTTCTGTTCCGCATCAGACAGATGAAGCGCTTCATGTACTTCGTAACTGAAAAACCCGTAATCGTCAATCCCTTTTCCTAAAGACGTATGCCGGATTAAATCGGGATGGAAGAACAGCATCCATCCCGACACCTCATTAAGGGCTTGCGGCTTTGATACCGACTGCACCTGACCGGGAGCCGTGAACAGCATGACCCCTTCATCAAAATCATAATCGTTGCGTCCATACTGTAAACCACAACTTTTATCCTTCATACCAATCGTATACAAGTCAGCGGCGTATTTGACACCGACAAACTGTTCCGGAATTTCCCAGGCAGATACATCAACAATGCTGATTAAGGGATGTACAGGCTTGCCAAACCTGAAAATATCATGGAGTTGGCTAACCGACTTTATTCGTTTAATTTCCTGCTTCATGGTTTGCTTCCGGTTTCAAGACGTTTCTTTACAGTACGGTTATGGTATCCGGCTCATTTCCAGCCTGTATGGTTTTTTATTTTATCTGGCTCATGATCAGTGCATCATAAACGGTATCACCAAACCACTTTCGAAGTGTAATGGCTGGTTTAGCCATGAAGCCTTTCACGTACCGGGTTTTAGGCTTTGTCTCTGTCGCGGCCCTGGCAATTGTTTTACCCAGTATGTCAACAGCTGTCATTTGATTACCCGCATACATTTTTCTGGTACTTTCAGCTACCTGACCGGCCATGTTGGCATACGCCCCTTTGCCGGATGTTTTTTCAAGGTTTGCGGCGGCAATTTCGCCCCACGGAGTTTTAATACCGCCGGGTTCAACAATAACGACATCGATCCCAAACGGCTTCAGTTCCAGACGCAGACAGTCACTCCAGCCCTCTACCGCATGCTTGGTGGCATGATACCAGGCCCCCATTGGGGTATAGATCTTTCCGCCCATCGACGAAATATTGACAATTCTGCCCGATTTCTGCTGGCGCATCGCCGGGACTACCAGCTGAGTCAATCTGGCCATGCCAAACAGATTCACCTCAAACTGCCGTCTGGCTTCGTCCAGGGGGACATCTTCTACCGCCCCATAGGAGCCGTAACCAGCATTGTTTATTAAAACGTCGATCCGGCCTTCTCTGGCAAGAAGCGTCCCGACGGCGTTAACAATGGAATCATCCTGGGTTAAATCGAGGCTAATAATGCCCATGCCATGAGCTTTCAGATCATCCATTTCGTCTGTACGTCTGGCGGCACCATATACCGTGTATCCCTGGCTATGCAGCAGGTTCGCCGTTGATTTTCCCATGCCTGAACTGGCGCCTGTAATTAGAACTACCTTTTTCATTTTTCTAAAGTTTTCGTGTTTTTGATTTATTGACACGACAAAGGTAGACCGGCAGATCACGGGGCATTAACACGGCAAACGGGATGTATAACACAAATCACAGATGACTGAGCGCCACAGCTCAAACTTAATTAAAACCCAGCCAGTTTACTGCACATGCAACAACAGTAAGCAAACGGGGGATTGCCGGTAAACAGGTTTTGTGAGTGTTCTACACATAATGCGGTGTCCTGAATGACACTACGGGCAGTTCCGCCCAACAATTACCGACCGGCTGACGGGCGCACTGGTGCCGCATTCGTTGGTGTAGGTTACCGTCAGGGAATAGACTCCGGCCTGCTTTACATTCAGCCCGACGGCATCATGCGTGCCTCCCTGCCGGTACACGATGCTGAACACATACCCTCGGTCTCCGGTCATCACAAACGAAGTACCCACACCTTGACCAATCAGTTGCACCGGACAGCCTGATTCATCCGCCCGCAAGCTCAGGATCCGGGCCGGCGGTGGTAACAGCCCCCCGACGTCCACACTCCCGCCGGCCGTTGTACGGCAACTGCCCACCGTGCAGGTCGCCGTCAGGGCCGAACTGCTGGCTCCCGCCGTCAGTTGAACCGATGCCCCCGTGGAGCCGGTTGACCAGACCACCTGCCCCGGGCAGCCGTCTGCCGACAGACTGATGGTTTGTCCCTGACAGACCGTTGCGGAACTGATTGTAAACGGCGGCAGCGACAGGTCGATTCCGATTGACAACGTATTACTTGCCGTACAGCCGTTGGCCTCCGTGGCCGTCACGGAGTACGTCCCCATCGTACTCACGGGAATACTACTTGTGGTCGCGTTGGTTGACCACCGCAGGGCCGTGGCGGACGTGGTCGCTGTCAGCGTCAAAGAGGGCACCGCACAGGTCAGCACGCTGCCCGTCGCCGATATACTCACCGACGGACTGATCGTATTTTGACTAATCACCAGGTTATTGCTCACGGCTGTGCAGCCAGCCGTTGTTGTGGCCGTTACCGAATACGTCCCCGAGGTGCTGACCGGAATGCTGCCTGTCGTTTCGTTCGTTGACCAGCGCAGAGCCGTCGCAGAACTGGCGGCCGTCAGCGTCAAAGAAGGGTTGGTACAGGTTACTGTAGTTGACGGAAGGCTGCTGACCAAAACGGAAGGCAGTGGATTTACGATTAACGTAAAGGCTGTGCTGGTCACACTATTGCAAATTCCTGTTACAATAACCATGTAACTGCCCGCATCAGCCGTAGTGGCTGAAGGGATTGACAACGTTGCCGCCGTCTGACTCTGTACCGGCGTATCCCCGCGATACCATTGGTAGGTAAAAGAACCTGTTCCGCTGGCACTCACCGGTACCGATACACTGCTGCCCGCGCATACGGCAGAGCTGCCGGCTGGCTGGGACGTAAACACCAGTGAGGTATTGATACCAATGCCTGCCTGCGGGAATTCGTAGGCCCCGATGTCGATCCGGCAACTGAGACCCATAATGCGGGGATTACCGGCCAGATCGGTAGCAGCGCCACCGGCATTGAGGTAGCTGGGGCGGTCGCCCTTGTCAATAGCCGGTGAACCGGATGCCAGTTGGGTTGTGGCTGGGCCGGCAAAGGGAGACGTGGCCGTCGTGAAGTTTCCCGGCCCGCTAATGTCGGCACCTCTGGAATTATCGAAGAGGCAGTACGTAGCGATTACAGGACTTGTAGTGAAGGTATAGAATGTGTTGTCCCCCTCATTGTCCCACCACGCACAGTTGATCAGTATCGGAGCTTTAAAATAGTTGGAGATGACTGCGCCCCCCGAACGTGTAGCGGAATTATACGTGGCCTGGTTTCCCTGAAACGAACAGTTCATGAACAGCGGCGGATCACTTGACGTACCGATCCGGTTAATAGCCCCGCCACCTGAACCGTTGCCGGTGCTGTTATTAGCCTGATTACCCACAAACGAGCAGTTGGTCACCACCGGACTACTACTTCGGTTGAAGATCGCTCCGCCACCCGAACTACCGCCGGTAGTATTGTTAGCCTGGTTGCCGGTAAACGTGCATCCGGTCAGTACTACACGCATGTTAAGGTATTCGTAGATAGCGCCGCCACCTGAACTACCTTTGCCGCTGTTAGCCTGATTACCCGTAAACGTACAGTTAGTCAACTCCAGACCTCCCCTATTGCAATAAATGGCCCCGCCACCTGAATCATCGCCGGCATTGTTGTTGGTCTGATTACCCGTAAACGTACAATTGGTCAGCACCAGACTCCCCCCGTCGTTAAAAATGGCTCCGCCACCCGACTCCACTTCGCTGTTACTATTGGACCGGTTATTCACAAACCTACAGTTGGTCAGCTCCAGACGGCCTTCACCCGTACTATAAATAGCCCCGCCGCCTGACAAGTCCCCGAAATTGTTGTCGGACTGATTGCTCACAAACGTGCAGTTGGCCAACACGGGGCTGCTGTTAACACTATAAATAGCTCCCCCCCCCATACCGGAGACTTCACTGGCGTTCCCGCCGGTAAGCACAAACCCATCCAGCACGGCTGTATTGTTCAGATCCCGGCATGTGACGATCTGCCGGGTATTATCGCTCCGGTTACCAAAGTCCGGAGTATCATTACCGCTGAGATCACCGCTCAGCACGGTAGAGAAACTGGCCGGGTTCCGCTGGGCCATACCAGGGCCTCCCGTTGCCGGAAAGCCACCGTAGATGGCGACCCCGTTTCTCATCCGGAAACTGACAAGCCTGGGCAATGGGTTGGTAAGGTAATTTGTCGGCTTATAAGTACCCTGAGCGACCCAGACCTGCCCGCCGCCGTTACCGGACACGTAATTAATAGCCCCCTGCAAATCGGTGGTACTGCTGGACCACGATGTAGCAAGGCTGGCCGAAGCCGTACCGGTGGTCGTCACATATCGAATTGTCTGCCCTAGTAAGGGCGCGGTAAAGAACAGCCCACACACCAATAGCAGTGCCGGTATATAATTCAGTAAGCAGATAGAAATACGTTTAATTCCGGTAACGGGACGGTGCAGCCTGAGCATATTATAAACGCGAAAGTGAACAGCAAAAATACGGTTTCTGTTCCCCCTGTTTATTTTTCAGGCATAGACAAATGCATCAGCAAAGCATAGACAAATGCTGATTAAACGCTGCCAGGGCGTCATCAGCCGCGTATAGTGATGACTTACGGAAAGGTCCGCCCGACGGCATCATGCAACTCTCATAAACCCTTATTGAATGCACTTACTGCAGCAACAGGATCTGCGAAATAGGCTGTCCGCTGACTGGCCGTTTCTCCCACATAAATTTCATACTGATCATTTTCAATGCCCATTACGGTCGTTTCAGCAACGACCCGGGGAGCCATACCCGTATGACCGCCCATGTCTTTCGTCGCTTCCGTATCAACCAGCGAGGGCATGACTTCATACAGCTTGATAGCCGTATTTTTTTCCAGACTCAGACGCAGGGCGACTGTGTGCGAGTGCAGGGCTGCTTTAGAATCAGAATACGTAGGTAAAATGAGCAACGGGTGAAACGTAACATTAGACGTTATATTGACAATAGCCGCTTCGGGTTGCTGTTTGAGCAGGGGCAGGAGCTTTTCCGTTAATAAAACCGGACCGAAATAATTGACCTCAAATTCCTGCCGGGCTTTCTGATAGGCATCCGCTCCTTCGCCAAGCCGGTATAAACGGGCAACACCGGCATTGTTGACCAGTATGCTCAGCGTCGGATAGTCAGTTTTAAGCCGGGCCGCCAGCGCCTCAATGTCCTGTTGGTTGCTGACATCGCAGGTCAGGGCTTCTACCCCGAGTTCACGCCCCGCTTTCTGTAGT
>NZ_CAMFHL010000295.1 GCF_945952095.1 uncultured Arsenicibacter sp.
GGTCTACACAGAGAAATTCGGTGAAGTGCTGGGCAAGCTATTCGACGAAATCAAGACCGAACTATCCAGAAAACTTGCACCGACAAGGATAATCAAAGTGAATGGTTTACTGGTTCGGTTGACAGGTGAAGAAAACTCAGACTGGCAGGTTGGCGGTAAGGTAAAAGTAATTACCTATCAGTATCCTGCCGGCAACGAAATCATTCCGTCAAACCAGCGGTATCGTACAGCTGATATGCTCCATGGTACTATTTCTGCACCAACAGGCTTCTTAACGTCTGTCCGGTCAAGCATTGAGCGCTTACGGAACCGGCCGGCAGACATAGATGAATCAATTGCTTACTACAATTCCGTTAAGCAGGAGTTTGGTAAGAATGCCGCCAAAGAGTTTAAGGATCAGGCCAAACTGGATAAGGTTGAACAGGATGTGCTTGATCTGAAAGCCAAAATGGAGGAAGAATCAAATGCACAGGAAGAACTTGCTAATAACAAGTCTGAACAGAGCAAAGAACCGGATACAGCTGAACCGAAATTCAGCCTTGTCGGTGTAAATGCACAACTGGCAGAGGATATTAAAAACCAGCTGGGACCGGCACAGGCCAGATATGTATCATCGGGCCTTGCTAAGTATTCATTTGCCCAGATTCAGAACTCTACGGCCTTGCGGAAAGTATGGGATAGAATCCGGCTGGAAACAGGCTGGCATAAATCAGTTGATGGTAAATGGGTGTATGAAGTCAGCGATAAAGGCATCAAGCTGAAAGTTAACCTCAAAAATATCATTAAAGCCGTAAATGATAGTCCGAAGTTGCAGGCTGTTTATAACTTAGCAGATGTGATCAGTCATGATCTGTTGTTTGAGTTATATCCGGAAATAAAAGGTAAGCAGTTTATCTTCTATAGTGAACCGGCTCAGAATAACTTCTTTTTTACCGGAGCCTATGACCCAGAAGCAGATAATTTCTTGTTCAACATAAATTATCTTGAAAATGGAACTACCGATTCAGATATCAGAAGATTCTTGTCGACTACTACCCACGAACTTCAACACTTTGTCCAGGGACGAGAAAATTTCGACCCTGGTTCAAATCCTGAAGCTGCAGAAGCATGGCTCGATACCCCCGCAGGAACAGCCAGCCCATTCAGAGCAAGATACGATGATATACGTCGACGGATTGCCGAAAGTAAAAATGGAACTGATGAATCTGTTAAGCTTGCTTTAAGGGATAAAACATTACTACTGGATGAGGTTTACAGGCATAGCGCAGGCGAGATTCAGGCCAGATCAGTTGGCAATCGGTATGAGCTGAATGAGTCTGAGTTAAAACGGTCAAATCCTTATTCATCCGACGCGGTTGGTAATGTTGATTTCAGTAATGCCTGGGTGTATAACTCTAATGGCACTAAACAGGCTTTAAGCACTTTTATTGAAGAAAATCAATCAATTTCAACTAAAAGTGCAATAGATCAGGTTGTTTCCCGGATTCGGGAAACCATGCCGGGTGTCGAAATCATTTCGGACATGGCTGGTTATGAAGCTGCGCTTAAAGAAAGCGGAGCCGAAAAACTGCTAAAAGGCCGTAAACCAAAAGGTTTTATCTGGAAGGGTAAGGTATACCTCAACCCGCAGACAGCAACGGCCGAAACGCCCCTGCATGAGATTGGCCACCTTTGGGCCGAATCTGCCCGTAAAACACAGCTGGAACGTTATCGGAAAGGGACTGAACTCGTACGCAGCAGCCGGTATATGGACGAGGTTATGAATGACCCGTACTACCGGACTCTTTCGCAGGAAGACCAGCTGGAGGAGGCACTGGCAAGAGCCATCGGCGATAAGGGTTCACGATTTATGTTACCATCCCGGCGCTCGACATTCAGACAGTTTCTGGATAGCCTTTGGAGTGGCCTTAAAAAGGCATTAGGTGTAACGCGGGCTACTGATCTGGAAAATATGAGTCTGGATGATTTTGTTAAAACTGTTATCGGACAACTGCAGCAAGGCGGGAACCTTTCGTCGACCAGCGGCTTTAAACCGGAACTTTCCGCTATGTCCGGTCAAAACCCGCAGACTGATACCATGGGCGATGATATGCCGCCAATCGGTATGATCAAAGGCGAGGCTGTACGTACCGTCGACCAGTGGAAACAGATTGCTGAAAATGCGTTCCGGAATCCGAAATCGTTTATCAGCAAGCTGGGTGCAGCCGATGCTCCGCGATTTACCGGTGTTAATCCGAATCTATGGCAGTATCGCCGGCCATTCCGCGTAGCGAATGTGAGCCTTGAAGACCTGAAGGTTGACGGAGAGGATTTCGATTATGCCGAGTTTAGCCGTGAGTTGACAGATCGTCTCCGTATTGCCGACGAGTTAGCAACAGCGGCCGGCGCAAAATCAATCAAAGCCGAGTTAAACAAGCGTATGGCGGAAGCCGGTATTGAGGTAAATCCTGAACTGGCCTACGATGATCCCAGGTATATCCGGAAGATTTATGATGCCTTGTTTGAAGTCAAACGGATGGGTGAAAAGGAAGGCTCAACGGGTAAGTTTCTGACTGCAGTTGATAAGGAATTTATCAAAGAGGTAGAAAAACAGACAGGCTGGCGGCTTGTAGGTCCGGAGACACTGGAGTACGATAAGGATTCGCCTAAGAAGTATCACCCGAGAGGGTACTATGCCGGCGGCAATTCAGTTGTCAGGCTGGCAGGCTTTAAGATTTCGCAGATCATGCAGCGGTTCGCGGAAATCTACGAGGATACCAGCAATCGCGGTAAGGCATTCCGGTTTGTCGTCGACAAAATGCGTCGCTGGATAAATCTGGAAACGTTCATTGGCCTTATCGACGATGAAGCCGGTTCGCTGAAAAAACTCTTTACCGACCTTCGCAGAGAGACGCAGCGGAATGCTGATTATGTCGGCAATATTCTGGATGCAAAAATGGAAACGTTGCGCCGCAAAATTGCCCCGTATAGTCAGACATGGGCCGGTACCGACGCAAAGACAGTCGATATTGAAACCTATGACGTTGAAGGCGGGGAGGTAGTTACCCGTACAATCAGTGTGCCGGTCGCCAACGCCATGGCATTGGTACGCCAGGCAGAAACACAGCTTTCAAGCCGGTACAACCGGTTAACGGCCGTATGGTCAACAGAACCGAAACTGACACAGCTGGCAGAGAAAAACGCGGATGGTACCTATCGCCGGATTGCATCCGGTTCGGTATGGTATGATGAATCGACCGGCAAAACACACTATCTGAATATAAGCCAGAAGACCTTTGACCAGTTAAGCCAGATGTTTAACCCGAAGGTGAAGGTGAAGGTATTCAAAAAGATTTCAGAAGAAGTTTCGGTAGTAACGGCCAATGGTCAGGTTGCTAACCGTTCGGTACCAAAAGTTGTCAGCAAAGATGTCATGGTGCCGGTTCTGGATATACAGCGGATGCTGGCCAGTGGTGATACATCATTTGTCTGGAGCCAGCAGCCGGCATTGAGTGAGATCAGGGAGAACCGTGGCTTAAATGCGTTTTCTGATTCGGAAAGCCTGTCCGTTCAATACCTGAATGTAGACCAGGCAGAGTACCAGCGCCTGCAACGGGAGTACAGTAATGCAGCGGAAACATACGGCAATGAGGTCGATGCCTATAAAGCGTTGATTGACGTTTTCAACGATCAGAAGGTTAAACAATCAATCAAACAGGAGTCTGAATTATTACGGCCGGGTGAGCAGTTCAATGAGGTTGGCGATTACTACAGCCTGCAGGTATATGAATCCGGAGACGCCAGAGCGCAGAGCCGGAACGCAACCCGTACGCTCGATCAGAACCGGCGATTGCTGCAGCGGACAGGCGCATCCAGAGCCCTGCTATTGCGCGATCCGGTGATTGAAGCCAATTCGTACGTTAATGCCATCCGTGATGTTATGTCATATGCACGGCTGGTCGACAACCTCAACAACCTGCAGACGCAGCTGGGCAATGATTATGACGGGCCGGCGTCTCAGATGTTGCAGGATTATATCAAGTCGATTGCCGGCGACCTCAAAGACCGGCGTTACAAACTGGCCCAGCGCCGGGCTGAAGGCGGAGTGTCTGCCATTCTTGATACCGGTATGCGCCGGTTCACGCAATCGGTGTTCAGCTTCAACGTAGGCTTGCCCCTGAAGCAAACGGCAACGTATGCGGCGGCCTACGGCCAGAACCTCATCGACGATCTGCACCTGAAAAGTTCGGCCGCGCTTGGTACGCTGGCAAGATTATCAGCCGGGGCGTATAAGGATTGGGAAGCCGCAGCGGACGTTGATCCGGAAACCGGCAGAGGATTCAAAGGTGCAATTACCGGTATGGAGACACAGGATGCCCGATTGCTGCAGGAATTGATGGGGCTCGATATTACCGACCCCGGTATACAGCAACAGTACCAGCAACAGGCGGCAACGCTGATTGCCAGGGCAACTTTCCGGCAGAGCGTAGCGACCGGCGACGTTGAATATAAGGATACAAACATTACCAACCTGCCGGATAAGGCCGATAAAGCCCTGCAGAAACTCGACGAATGGACAAACCGGTATGGATTATCGGCCATGAGACGGGCAGATCTGGCAGTTATTCTTTCCTACTACGTTGCCGCCAAAGAACAGGCAAAAGCGGAAGGCCTGACCGAAGGCAGTCCGGAGTTCAGAGCCAGAGCGGTTGAACTGACGGAGAATGTGGTTTACGCAACCAACATGATGGGTCAGTTGTCGGATATGACGCCAATGCAACGGTCACTGGATTGGGTAACGAAGGCATTAGGTCTGTTCAGTGGCCAGCAGCAGAAGATTCTGAACATGATCATTGCACGGTTAGGCGATTGGTCCAAAACCGGCGCGGAAGCCGATATGAAACGTCTGGCATCGGCCGTTGGCTGGGGTGTTGTGATGAACGCCTTATGGGTTAGTCTGGTAACAGCCGGTGCCAGTGCGCTTATGGCAGTACTGTCCGGACGCGAACCCAACGATGAATGGCAGGCCCAGCTTGGTTACGACTTTGTACGAAACGTGAGCGGAACGGTTCCGGGGCTGGGAAGCGCAGCGGCCGAATATTTTATCAGCCTGAATGATACGCGGTATGGCACCGATCCCATGGTAAGCTACCCACCGGTTGAAATTATGCAGCAATCGATGGATGCACTGAACGGTACAAAGAACTGGCTGATGGAGGAAGACCCGAAAAAGGCGGAGCGGTCACGAGACAGCGCGGTCAACAATACGACCGATGTACTGACGAAAATGACCGGGATGCCGACATCAGTGGTCAGGATAGCCAAAGGAATGATGGAGTAACGAAAAAGCCGGGCCCCTGCCCGGCTTTTTTATTAGTGCCAGTGATCGGTCCATGATTTGTACCACCACCACATCAGAAGCAGAGCTATTATGCCGGCTCCCAGCGCAAAAAGGATGGATTTAATAAGGATTACCATTCGGGTCAATTCTTTTCTGAAGCTCCGTAATCATTTCGGCCATTGTCAGGATAAGCCACCGTGCATTCTCATAATATGGGGCGTTATCGTATGTGAAGCCATTAGGGTCTTCCTTACTCAGTTTTTCCCGCAGAAACGGATATTGCTGCAGCAAGGCACCTACTCTGTCCGGAACTACATCATCCGACAAAAGGAAGTTGTCAACAGCTTCTTTAGAGTGCAGCAAGGCGTAAACAAACGGTCTCTTTTCGATTTCGGAAACGTCCATAACTACTGGAAAAACCTTCGTAAAGGGAGCTGATAAAACCGGACATAATCAGGTGAGTCCGGACTGCCGACCTCAAAACTCCAGCCATTCCAGACGCACCAGAAAATGATTCCTGCAACCAGATACCAGATCAGTTTCTCCAGATACGTAACAATCAGGGCGGCAATAAGCACTGACGGGAGAATCACATATTCAACGAGTGTATCTACCAGCCGGCGCATTATTTCAGAATGTGTAATACAACAGCGATAATGAAATACAGGACACCAACCAGCAGCATCGATGCCGCTATCTGATCCGTCATTCCGGAATGTAACGGCCGGACGTTGAAATTTGAGCCCAATTCAAACTTAACCCGATTAACATATTCAGGATTTTCTTCACGCCACTTCTGGGCTTTTGCCTTATTGAATTGTAGGATGATGAAGCCGGCTACTGACAGTACGGCCCCGATGATAATGTGAGGTACCATAGAATTCATTGTTACAAAACAGGCGACTCAAAGATTAAGCCGCCTGTTTCCTTTCATAACTTCATTTACACGAATTGTTAATCCTGCCAGGTAAGGGCTTTGACTGCCCACATCTGGGCATCAATTGCCTGCAGAATTGCATGTTCTGAAAGAACATGAGCCATTGGACTTTTTGTTGATTTACGCAGGTCATTCAGTTTGTCGATGGCATCTGCAAAGGTTTGTTTAATCTGGCCAACCTCGTCACTACCTGACGGGTTGAAGCGGAGACCGACTGCCTTCTGGCCGAAGGTCAATTCTTCTGTTTTTGGCGAACTGTCCAAAATTGACATTGATTTTAAAGGTGAAACAAATTGGAAAAAGTAGAAATCAGTAAGTGTATTGCCTCAGTTCAAAAAGGGTATATTGCTCTATTACGGAGTAGCTGAGAGTGAAACTTACCGTAACGTTGCCCTGTCAACTGCCAGTCAGGTACTGCTATCGTGACTCTCAGCAATGACGCATTGTACCTCTGTCTGAACTTAATCTTTGTCAGTCCCTGCTTCTTAATACTGAGGCAATTCGACCGGAAGGGTGGATTCGAACCACCGACCTGCGCACAGGCGCTCTCTGGCCACTGAGTTACTTCCGGAAAGAATCTGGAATTACCTTATCAAGAAATACCCAAATCTTACCTTTAATCGGGGCTATTTTCCCTGCTGTTTCCTTTTCAACTTCAGGGACTTTGACGATTACTTTGGATAGTTCACTTAATAGGACGCTTATCTTTTCGCAGAGAATTTTATTTTCATTAATGGCTGCCAGGACATCTGTGGGAAGGGTAGTTCCATGATTTATCATAGTCCACATATTCCCGTCTGATAGCTTTAAATCAATCACATCTCTATTCTTTGCATCATCAGATATAAAGCAGCGGAAATCCTTACTTGGGAACAGCAAAATGACATTATCTTTTGCTTTGAGTAGTTCGTTGGTTACTTTCTGTGCCTCTTGGGCTTCAGTAAGTAATCCTTGATATTCATGATAAGGGAGAGTCACTGTGACTCTTTCTGCGTTTACCCTGTTGAATGACATTTCCAGTTACTGTGATTGTCGTTATTAAAAAGCTGGTTACGGGCTCCAGCGCCATCTTTACCTATCATGCAGCCAGCCAATAGGAACCCCCGTTCCGTACTCTGTCATGGATAGTGGCCGACCCTTTCGGGCGTCATTTAAGGCTGTCCCGAACCGTGTGACTGACGGCCGGCAAGGCTTGCCTTATTCACCGGATTAGCTTGCGGCTTGCCACCTAGTCTTCATTCCTCTCATCCGGCCCGAAGACTGATTTTTCAGCGACTTACCTCGACATAGGTTTTATCCATTACATCGGGCTTACAAGGGTAGAACTCGCCATTGACGCCTTTAATGATGAAATCACCAACGGATGCAACGTGCTTTGCCTGCCCCTTTTTTCCGTCTTCAAGTGTTGGAATGATTACTTCATCTTCATCCAAGACGAGATCAAGACCGGTAAAACCCTTTAGCTCCTCCAATGATTCAGGAGTACCTTCCCATACGACCGCAGGAACCTCAATCGGCCGTTTCATAAACATTCGTACCATGATTTCTGAGAATTATTGACTGTTGTGATTAGTTGAAGGCTGGCTAGTACGACTTGTATGCCGGAATCAAACCTTTGGTACCGTCATCGTGGATACCGATAGCGACACCAGGCACAAACGTAATGGCCTCCGCGCAGGCTGTTACCCGGCCATTGCTATCGCGGAACTCTGACGTTACCTGCACGACACAGCCGCCTGGAGTTTCCATAGCCTTGGTTGACTTCATCCAGCCCTGTGAATCGGAGGATGCCTTGGCAATCAGCTGGAACAGATCACCGTTACCCGTCACCTTTACATCGGGCGTTGTTTTCTTCACATCTTCGATGTTAGTGTTATCCAGCGCCTTCTTAGATGTATCCAGCTGTTCTGCCACTGTGTCGGCAGTAATAACCAGTTCGTCAGAAATAACTCCTGTTCCTGTTTCTACGGAAGCTATTTGCTCCACACCGGCTTCAACTTGCTGTTGCTTTGCCATAATTATTTATAAAATAGTTGAAATTGCTTAAAGAAGAATCTCAGCCGGCTCAATGCGACCGGCTGAGAATTAACCCACCGTAACTTGTACTTAACCTAAAAAAAAGCCAGACAGACTTTTTGTGGCGGTAAGAGGATTCGAACCTCTGACACTATCCGGTAAATCACCGTGGGTTACACGGTTAAGCCGCATAATGACACCGGGACCGCCAAAGCTCTCAATGCGCAATATGGCAAGGAGAGAATAAACCAGGGGTCTGTTAAGATGTCGTATAGTGT
>NZ_CAMFHL010000296.1 GCF_945952095.1 uncultured Arsenicibacter sp.
CTACACGTAAGGAGTCGTCGGCAGCGTCAGATGTGTATAAGAGACAGGCTATGATGCGTTACACGGGCTTTTCTGGCTGTGCGGCCCGAATAAGCTCATGGCCTGGCACCCGCAGCATGGTGTAGTCTTTGACATCCGGCAAACAAGTTTCCCGTCGGCAAACATTGGCGAATACCGGAATGTATTTGTCGACCGCACCGGTGCGGTCTGGATATCGACACTCAACGGCGTTGTCGTACTGACGCTGGAAGACAATCACTTCCGCCGTTTCCTGCATCTGAACGAGCAGAATCAAACCGGTGAAAAGCTGGCCATCCGTGGGATGGTGCAGAATGGCCGGGATTTGTGGGTAAATGCCAGTAAACCCTATCTTGTTGACCTGAAGACCGGTGCCAGCCGGCCGGCACCGGGATCCGCAGGCCCGAAACTGATGTATATGCTGAGTCTGTATCCGGCTATTCGTGATCCGGAAGGGGCGATCTGGGCTTCCGCAGGGGATATCATCAAGGTAAATCCGTCTGACTACAGGTTCGAAACAGGAAAGCTACTGTCAGAGAACAGTAGCATCGCCTTGTGGCATGACGGGCGAAAGCGGATATGGGTTGGCCATATTAATGGTTTATCCGTTTTCAATACCGAAACAAGACAGGATCAGCTTTTTACCGGCTACAATCAGTTTAAAACCCTTGCCCAAAGCCAGGTAAACGGCTTTTTTCCGGACAAACGCTCCGGTAAGGTCCTGCTCGCGACAAGCTCCGGCCTATATGTGCTGGATACGCTGAAAGGTGTTGAGGCGCGGTACAGCACCGCCGGGGGCGGGACATTCCGGTTGCCGTTTGACAACATAACCTTTGTTTATCCGGATCCCGGTCAGGCCGATATGTACTGGCTGGCTACCCGGGGCGGCGGGCTGGTGCAATGGAATAAACGCACGGGACAATACCGGCAGTTTACCGAAAAACAGGGCCTGTCCGATAATACATTGTATGCTGTTTATGAAGATCGCTACCAGCGTCTCTGGCTTCCGGGTAACCGCGGGCTGATGAGTTTTCACCGGAAAACCCATCAGGTGCAGATTTACCACACTGCCGATGGGATTGCTGATGAGGAATTTAACCTGCTGGCACACCTGCGCGGGAATGACGGGCAGCTGTTTTTTGGCGGACTGAACGGCGTAACGGCTTTTTATCCGGACCGCATCCGGCCCCAAACGCCAAAACTGGTACCGCTGCTGGTGACACAATACCAGAAGCTGAATACGGAAACCGGTGCGATGGATAATCATTTTGCGGCCTATGAGGCCGCAAAAGCCATCCACCTGGCTTCGTCAGACCGCTTGTTCTCGCTCTCGTTTTCCCTGCTGGATTTCCGGCAGTTAGGGACCAACCGCCTCTGGTACCGGATTAAAGGCTGGCAGGACAACTGGGTGATGCAGGAGCAGCTCGATTTGCGGATTAACGGCTTACCGGCCGGGGAATATACGCTGGACGTGCGGGCACAGGCGGGTAACGGTACCTGGGCATCGGCTATCGTCAGTATTCCGGTGATAGTTGATGAACCGGTCTATTTGCGGACGTGGTTCCTGCTGCTGAGTCTGTTGGTGCTGGTTGGTTGCGGGCAGGCGCTCTTCCGGTGGCGGAACCGGCAACTGGTAGCCGACAAAATCCGGCTTGAACAGGAGGTGGCCCGCCGGACAGCGCAGATTGAACGCGATAAGGAAATCATTGAGCAGGATAAAACAATCATTGAAAAGCAGGCAGCCGATCTGCGGGCTAATGATACCCTGAAATCCCGTTTTTTTGCCAACGTATCCCATGAATTCCGTACACCGCTGACGCTCCTGCTGGGGCCGATTCAGTATTTGTCCCGCCAGGTCAGCGAAACGAGTGCCCGCCAGCTGTTGCAGACAATGGAGCGGAATACACAGCAGTTACTGACACTGGTAAATGACCTGCTGGACCTCAGCCGTCTGGATGCCGGGGAGCTGGTCCTAAACGAAAAGCCGGGTGATCTGTCCCTGAGTATAATACAGATTATTAACACGTTTATGCCCGCGGCCTCCTACGAAGGTATTCATCTGCAGGTAGCCGGAACGGACGAACCCGCCTGGATGCAGATTGATTTACCCAGATTTGAAACCGTTTTACGGAATCTGCTGAGTAACGCTATCCGTTATACGCCGGTCGCCGGCTCAGTGACGGTCCGGCTGGCATGTACGGAAACGATGGCAACCGTTACCGTGACGGACACGGGTGCGGGTATTCATCTGGATGATCTGCCCTACATTTTTGACCGCTACTTTCAGACCCGGCAGGTGGATAAGCCACTGCGGGGCGGTACCGGTATTGGTCTCGCCCTGTGTCGTGAATATTGTGCGCTTTGGGGCGGCAGCCTGACCGTGCGCAGCGAGGTAGGGAAGGGCAGTACCTTTACTATTAGCTATCCTCTCAGGCACGTACTGCACCCGGTCTCTCAGGAAACGGTGGCCGTGCTTGCTGCAAACGGATATCCTGTAGCGGAAAACCCGGAACCGGCTGCCCCGGCCGGACAGGCAACCGTGCTGGTTGTTGAAGACCACGCCGACCTGCGGTTTTATATTCAGACGGTGCTGGCACCGTACTACGATATTCAGACAGCCCGCAACGGTAGAGAGGCGCTCGACTGGCTGAAAGCGCAGCCTGAAAATGAATTGCCGAAACTCATTGTATCCGATGTGATGATGCCCGAACTGGATGGGCTCACCATGAGCCGGTACCTGCGGGAAGACCCTGCACTGCGGTTTATTCCGGTTGTCCTGCTTACTGCCCGGGCGGATCTGGATAGTCGTTTACAGGCCCTTCAGCTGGGCGTCGCTGATTACCTGACCAAGCCGTTTCAGGAGGCTGAGCTGATAGCCCGGGTCCGTAATCTGCTGGTTCGCAGCGAAGAACAGGCAAACTGGCGTACCTATGCCACCGAACCGGCTTTGGCTGCTAATGATGCCGAGGACGATCTGTTGCCGGAGACAGACTGGATTACCGGTGTGGAAGCGGTCATCAGGCAGCAACTGAACAACTCGTTGCTGAACGTCAGGTTCCTCGCCGATGCCATTGGCATGAGTGAGCGTAAGTTTTACCGGCAGTGTAAGGCGCAGACAGGCATGTCGCCGAATCAGCTGATTCATGAAGTGCGGCTGCAGGTAGCCCATGATTTACTCCAGAAAAGGCCGGAAGCGCTGGTAAAAACCATTGCGCTGGAAGTCGGCTACAGCAAATCCTCCTACTTCATTCAGCTTTACCGTGAGCGTTTCGGCGTTGCGCCGGGGCAGACGCATACTACAGGTTGATGATATTCCCAGAGCTGTTAAGCGGGCTGGTGGTTATGCATTAACCACCAGCCCTAAGCATTTTATTTACAAGCCGTTCCCGTGACGACATACGTCATGGTATCATCACTGATCTCACCGCAGGCGTTCTGGTAGCTCACCTTAAAGGTATACGTCCCAGGTTGCTTCACGTTCAGTCCGTTGATCGAATAAGTCCCCACCTTGCGATAGACCGCACTGAAGGCATAGCCATCGGGTCCGGTAATGGTATAACCCGTGCCGAAGCCCGAGCCGGTAACCTGTACCGAACAGTTATCCGGGCCCAGGACGGCGGTTTGGGTGATCGAAACCGCGTCGGCAGTACTAGGTAAAGCAGTATTAATCAGTATTGAAACATTATTACTTTCATTAGCTGTTATGAGATCTGGTTTGTTGTCACCGTTAATATCTCTTATGGCTATAAAAATCGGCTCATTGGCAACCGGAAAGTTAACCGGTGCTCCGAAATTACCGGTACCATCCCCGAGTAATACAGACACATTATTACTCGAATAATTCGCAATAGCTAAATCTTGTTTGCCATCACCATTGAGGTCGCCCATTGCGATATAGACAGGATCCACGTTATTTACCGGAAAATTGACAGCTGCCCCAAAGCTGCCCATCCCATTACCAGGCAGGACCGATACATCGGCACTTTGTCTGTTTACAACAGCCAGATCGAGTTTGCCGTCGCCATTAAGATCGCCCGTAGCTACCATGCGCGATCCGCTGTTAGCCGTGAAATTCATGGATGTGCTAAAACTACCGGCTCCATCACCCAGTAAAACGGAAACAGAACCGTTGCCATCGTTAACAGCCAGCAGATCGGCCTTCTGATCCCCATTTACATCTTTAATAACAACAGCATATGGGCCACTGCCGACAGAAAAATTATTCAGGAATGGGAAATTGCCGGTACCGTCACCCGATAATACAGATAGATTGTCGCCGCCTAAGTTTGCAGTTACCAGATCAAGTTTTCCGTCACCATTGAGGTCTCCGATATCAATCGAACGGGGGAAGTTTCCAACTGCAAACTTAACCGGACTTCCAAAATTACCGTTTCCATCGCCAAGTAATACCGATACATTATTGTTGTCAGAATTAGCTGTTGCCAGATCAAGCTTCCCGTCACCATTTAGATCGCCTATAACTACCGCCGTTGGTTGGTTGGCATTTACACTAAAGAATGCTGGTGCACTGAATGTACCGTCACCGTTGCCGAGCAGTACCGATACATTATTGCTCTGTAAATTTGCCGTAACTAAATCAGGCTTACCATCGTTGTTAACATCGCCTGTTGCAATGGCTCTGGGAAGGCCTGCAACACTTATATTTTGTACTGCCTGAACGCATTGTGCCTGTATAGACTGGCTCAACAACAATAAGCTTCCGAGAAAAAGAACTGTCTTACCACCTGAGAGGAGAATATTTTGCCCACACTTTGTGCTTTTTTTCATATATGCTTGTTTGTTATTTGCTCTTTTATTGCATCTGGGATTTTATCATCACTGATATAAATCTGATACACCAGCCAATTTGCTCCGGACATATTAAGTGAAAGAAATACCAGCGGATTAGGTACTAATCCGGGGTTAATAAGCGTGCGTAAGCAATACAGTAGTTAAAAGGTTGGTGCTGCAAAGTAACACGATGTTTACCTGCCTTAGCGAGAAATCGATACCCGAATCCTGCCAATCGATACCAGGATCCTGCCAAACGGTTTTTCAGGTTGTTTTATCGGGAGAAAGGGTAACTTAATGGTGTGAGTGTGTTGCCGTGGACTGGCTATGGAGTGTATTCTTTCTGTAATGAAGGAGAGCCTGCGAAAATGGATGTTTCCCGCTGCCGGCTCATAAAAAAAGCCGCGGTATCCTGAGCGGAACCACGGCCTTGAGGAGCTTGTCTGCGTACTGATTTTGCCTTCTTTTCATGGGGGGGGGCGGTTAGTCGATGGCTACTTTGCGGCGGCTGGCCTTCAGATCACCGCGCTTCTTCTTGTCGGCTTTGCGCTCTTCCTGCGAGGCCCGGCTTGGCCGGGTTGCCTTGCGGGGCTTCGGTACCTCAAACGCCTTTGCGATCAGCCGGAGAAATTTCTGCGTTACCTTCTCTTTGTTGGCCAGCTGCGTCCGTTCGGTCTGGTGCGTCAGTACCAGCTCGCCTTCGGTGGTCAGTTTGTTGGCGAGTTTCTCCAGCAGAACAGCCCGTTCGTCGTCGGTCAGCGCGGTTGAGCCGGAGACGCTGAAGCGCAGTTCGGCTTTGGTCGAAACCTTATTGACGTTCTGACCTCCCTTGCCGCCACTGCGGGCAAACTGGTAAGTGATTTCGGGTAGTAATTTTTGTGTGTCCATAAACAGTCTGTTACGGGAGGACAACACCAGTAACCCTGCAATATGTTTCAGAAAGCACCTGAGTCTTTACTTTTTTCAGTTCAGGTTACCGGATTGACGGTTCAGCCGTGAGGCCGCTGGTAGTGTGCGGCCCATACCCCAACTTTGATCCATCAAACAACAAATACTTTCCTCTTTTTACCATGAATAAATTGATCGGTCTGGGCGTGGCACTGGCAGCCACGTGGCTTATGGCGGCCCGTGTCGCCGATGTGTTGTCCGATACGGGGGTAACGATGGACAACGTGCGTCAGGGTACGCTGCAAAACCTGACCGAAGAACGCTGGTTTCAGTTCAGAAGTACTAATGCCATGCGGCAGATGGCCCGCCGGATTCCGGAAAGCTCCCGGGCAACGGCAGTACGGGCCCTCGGTAAGGTGGTCCGGTCTTACTGCGAATCCGCTGAGTTTAAAAAGGAATTTCTGGGTTGGGTAAAGCAGAAATACCCTTACAACGACCGGTACAGCGATGAAAACATTGCCTCGCAGGAGCAGGCGGTCGGGCAGATGGATGGCATGGTGAACCAGCAGCTGGGCATGATGCAGCAGGCATATGCACAGATTGATCCGGCTACCTTCCAGCAGGTTATCCGGGCACAGCTTCAGCAACAGGAGCAGGAACTGTCCGGTCTGGAGGGCGATGACCGGACGGCGCTGGCCACGGAGATCAGCGATGTGAAAAAGATGCTGAGCGCCACCGCCGGCAAACCGGCCGCGTTTAAAACGCAGTATCTGGCCTACCAGAACCGCAAACTACAGAAACAGGCGGCGGGCAACATCGCCGGCGAAAAGGAAAAAATGGCGGATGCCAAAGCACAAAACGCAGAATATCACCGGCAGAAAGCGGCCTTCGATGCGCACTCGGATGCCCGCCCATTGCTGAAAAAACGCTTAAACGAATTTATTGCGCTGTGCAACGATGTGGACTTCGGGGCACAGACGGTACAGAAAAACTACCGGTCTCAGCAGGAGTTTACAAATCCGGCCTATCAGCGTAAACCGGCGGAGTGGAAATTCCTCTACCGCCTGGGTAAAGAACCGGTAATGGAGGCCAAAGCCTTTGCACAGGCCTGGCTGACAGATCTGGAAAGAGTACGATAAACGACTTTTATTTTCATAGGTTAGGGAGTTTCTACAGCCCGTCGACGCTTATCGACGGGCTGTTTTGTTTTACTCTACTATTCATGTAGTCATTTGCTCGGAAAGGAAAACAATCATCGCCGGAGCGGGTTCTGACTGCATAAACAACAAAACAACGTTATGACCCCGAATGCACATACAGGCCAGTTGGTAGACCGTACGGTTGAGGCCTTTAACGGAGAGGCAATTACCGTTTCGGCACAGGATGGCATCTCTCTGATCGATAACTGGATCAGCTTCCTGCATAGTGGTGACGCATCGACGAACCCGGTTGCAAGCCTGCTCAGCGAACTCAAACTTGAACTACAGCGGGGTAATCCCGACAGCAATCATATTCAGGATGTATTGTTACAGCTCTCGGACCGCGCCTATGAGGCAGCCAAAGGACAGGAAGAACTGGCGCAGAACCAGCTGAAAGAGCTTAGCGCCGCGCTGCGGGAGTTTAGCCGGCAACTGGGCGGCGAACGCGGTGATGCCAATACCGCAGGTCGTGCGCCTATGACCAGCACCGTTGGTCAGACCAGCATTGCCGGTGTGGCTAACGTGACGGTAAATGATGCAACGCCAACCAGTACGCTTAGCGGACAGTACCACACTCAGTCGGATGCGGGCAATACGCAGGCAACTCCCGGCGACGATGAGGCCATGACCGAAAACACGCAGGGTGGCGGGGCATATGGCTCCGGATACGGTACCGGCTCATCGGCGGTGGAAGACGACGAAACCTCAGGCACCGGCCGTGGCACAGCTGGCGATATGGACGACAACACCAGTCGTCAGCAGGAAAATACTGAATTGCATGGTAACGAATAAACGAAACGGCAATGGGCTCTAACAATCTGGAACAAAGCATGCTCGACGATACGCTGACCCTGTTCCGGCAAAACGAATCATCGGCAGTTTCACCTGCGCAGGGTGTTATGATGATTGACGGCTGGTTGCAGGCGCTGGATAAGGACCCGCACCTTGGCCATATCAAAGACGATCTGACGGAGCTGCGCAATCAACTTAATGCCGGTCACCCTGATCCGGGTAAAGTCCGGACGCTCATGGGGCAGCTGGCTAATCAGGTTGAGGATGTAGCGCAGGGACCTTATTCGCAGGGGCAATGGACCGGTGGCTTACAAAGCATGGCACAAATCATACGGCAATTCGGGAATAGCCTGTAATTTGGGGCTTCATTCAACCTCCCGAACACATGATTGTCACATTAACCTTAAATCCTGCCGTTGATACCAGCACAACCGTTGAGCAGTTTGTGCCGGAGCAGAAACTACGCTGTGCGGCTCCGCGCCACGATGCGGGCGGGGGCGGTATCAACGTCTCGAAAGCCATCCGGCGGCTGGGCGGTGAGTCACTGGCCTTGTTTACGTCGGGTCGTACGCAGGGACTGCTGTTGCAGGAACTGATAGAAAAAGAAGGGATTACCCATCAAATTATTGGTATTGAAGGCAGTACGCGGGAAAACTTTATTGTTACCGAAACATCCACCAACAACCAATACCGGTTTGGGATGCCCGGTCCGGCGTTGACGAGTGCCGAAGCCGATGTGTGCCTCGCGGCCCTGCGCACGCTGAACGGGGCAACCTATGTAG
>NZ_CAMFHL010000297.1 GCF_945952095.1 uncultured Arsenicibacter sp.
GGGCTGGTAAGAAGGGAGGTGTTGGTTAGTTGGGTGGGGACGTTGGCAAAATGGATTGGGAATGTTCCCAAAATGAAAAGCGATCAATTCGGGTACAACAGGAAGAAACCGGTTAATTATTAGAAAAATACAAAATGCATCAGCCTACTATCATTGATATTGCCCGGCAGCTTGGTATCTCCAAGTCAACGGTGTCGCGGGCGTTGACGGCGCACCCGAATGTAAATGCAAAGACCCGGCAACAGGTGCTGGAGCTTGCCGAGAAACTGGACTACCAGCGTAATCAGCTGGCGATTTCGCTGCTTACCAACCAGACGCGTACCATCGGCATCATGGTACCGGAGTTTATCAGTTTCTTTTTCCCGAAGGTAATTATCGGGGCACAGGAGGAGCTGGCAAAAGCAGGCTACAACGTGGTCATCTGCCATTCCAATGAGTCGTATGAGATTGAAGTGACCAGTGCCAAATCGCTGTTTGCCAGCCGGGTAGATGGGTTAATTGTATCACATACGAAAGAGACCCGGAATTTCGACCACTTCCGGACGTTTACGCGGAAGGGCATTCCGGTGGTGTTTTTTAACAGGGTCTGGGAAAATGAAGACGTATCGAAGGTGGTGGTAGATGATTATACGGGGGCCTATCAGGCGGTAGAACACCTGATTCAGACCGGCCGCCGGCGGATTGCCCATTTGTCCGGCCCCGACACACTGCCCAACAGCCGGAGCCGCCTGAACGGTTACCTGGATGCGCTGAAGCACTACGACGTTCCCGTTGATCCGTCGCTGGTAATTTCTTACGACCTGACGCTGGAGAAAGCCAATATTTACGTGAATCACCTGCTGAACCTGCCCGAGCCGCCGGATGCCCTGTTTGCCATCAACGACCCGACGGCTATCGAAGCATTAAAGGTGGTGAAAAGCCGTGGGCTGCGCGTGCCCGACGACCTGGCCATTGTCGGATTCAGCGATGACCCGATTTCGGCCCTCATTGAGCCCGGGCTAACCAGTGTGGCACAGCCGGTCAGCGAAATCGGGCAGGAGGCCGCGCGGTTATTACTGGCTCACCTGGCGGCTCCGGCCGGCCAGGCCACCGAACCAACCACCATTACCCTGCCGACCCGGCTGGTTGTGCGGGGGTCGACGGGTAGGGGCACGGCCGCATAACTGCCTCAACGCGAGACAAACCGGTAGTTAAACCGCCGGTCGGGAGCGCTGTCGCCGTTCAGGAAAAATTCGGTGATGGCATTGAGCCGCTGGATATTGTCGGCCCAGTGAAAATCAACCGCGATGCGATTGCCGGTGAGTTTCAGGGCTGTTCGCGGAATGGCCAGTTCCAGACCGGTACCCGAAAAGCGGGCCGCTCCCTGCTGCACGACCTGCCAGGTTTTACCGGTCCAGCGGCTGATGGTACAGGTGGTACCTTGTTTATCCGGCTGAATCAGGTAGTCATATCCCGCCCAGCCGGTTTTAGCCGACTGATCTGTATCCAGGAAGAGCAGCATCCAGTTTTTGCCGGTTGGTGCGGTCAGTTTTCCGGCTGTCTGTACGTAGGCATACAGGTTTTTCCCGTCGTAGGTCATGCGTGCCTGTGTAATGTCATTGCGGCCTGTTGCATTGGCGTACCGCCGTTTGTTGTCATATCCCAACCAGTTCCGGTGTTCGGTATCGCCCGTAGGGTCGCCGTACAACGGTTCAACGGTTTTCCATTCGTCGAATGTACCGTCGATCTGAATGGTTCTGGCAGTAGTAGCCGGTGCGGGGACATCCATGCCTTTAAACCACCGGATGTTGGCCACGAGCTGGTAGTAATAGTTATCGGTATAGCCGTTTTTCATCGGGTCAATATCGCGGTTGTATTCTTCGTTGTAGAGATCGACGAAAAACGACTCGCCTTTTTTTAGTGGTTTACCCATGAATGAACCATCGGGTTGCCGGCCGTTCGGGGTATCCTGCGCGACAAACCGCTGCGCGATCCATTCGTTCCAGCCCGTCACGAACACTACCTGCGGATCGACCTGTAATGCCCGTTGCCATTGCTCGGCAAAATAAGCACCCTGCTCGGTAATGGCGGTCCTGCCCTGCCCTGATATTGCTTTCTGGACGCCTTTCTGATGGCTTTTGCCCACGTTAAGTGTTGGATGACTGGCCACCGCTACGGGGATTTCCTCGGGTACGGCAGGGTCTTTGTCCCAGCCATAATGCTGGGGTGTCCGGTCTATCCATTGCCAGTGATGGGGTTCATTGCGGGAGTTGGTCCATGCCCAGCTGTAGCGCCACGTAAAGAAATTGCGGATGGCCGGGTCGGTCATGTCGCGTTCCTGCCCGAGGACCAGCGGTTTGCCCTGCCAGCGAAACCACAGCTCGGAAAATTTGTTGGGGGCATAGAAATGGCGGTACAGCTCAGTAATCGTCTCAGTGCCACGCGCGTTGGTGACGAATGTTATGTACGGTACCGGAATGCCCTGATGCCGCATCGTGACCGCAATCCGGCAGAGTTTTTCCACGGTGGGCAGGTAGGTGATGGCATTCGTTACATCCAGAAAAAGGATGTCGACGCCGGCAAGGGTCAGTAGCTGTAGATTGCGGCGAATCAGCCACGGATCATCAGCGCGGAAATAGCCGGTCTCCGGCTCGCCCCACCAGTGAAAGGCGCCGGCCGGTCCATACGCCGGTTTTGCCGGGTTTTGTCTGATGAGTTTTGAAATGTCGTAAACCGGTGTGACATCATGCCCGTGCCACAAAAAGTAGAACATGCCGACGTACTTGCCGCCCTTGTAACGGGGTACCTCACCGGACATTGGCAGTTTACGGCCTGCGCCGTCGGTAGCCGCCCAGTTGCTGCTCAGCGGCGGCAGGATCGGCGAATTACCGCTGTCCTGCGGCACGGGTAATGCGGGTTTACCCGAAAAGAGGAAGATACTACCGAGCAGTACAAGCAGGGTGACGTATTGCAACCGCACAACTATTTTCATAACGTAAGACAGGTTGATTTACTGCTTTTTACCTTGCCATGCTTCATAGTCAGCCCATTCGTCGATGTCGCTGAGGGGTTCGAGCAGGGTATAGCTTATCTTTTTTTGAGTTAGTTCGGCCAAGGTAATCGTCAGTAGGTCGGGCTGACTCCAGGGCTTGTTCTCAAATACGAATGCAAGGGGTTCGCGCAGGCCCAGGAGGTAATAGCCGCCGTCGAGAGCGGGGCCAATCACCACGTCGTGGTCCCTGAGAGCGTCAAATGCCTGGCCGATATGGGCGGGGGAAATGTAAGGACAATCGCTGCCGATGATAACGACCCGCGCGGCACCGGCAGCAAACTGTTCCTGGAACGCATGCAGCATCCGCTGACCGAGGTCATCGCCGGTTTGCAGGTATTTAGGGTAACCGTTCCAGCCATCGTCGGGATTCACGAAATCACCGTAATACACGACAGGCTGTGCCGTCAGCTGACCGGCGATGGTCTGTGTGTGCCGGAGCAGGTGGCGGTAGACGGCCGTAGCCTGTTCATCTCCGACGGTTCGGGCAATCCGGGTTTTTACGGTGCCGGGAACCGGGTTTTTTACGAAGATAATGACGTGTTCGTCGGTCATCGGTGGTTTGATTGCTACCTTTGCAGAATAATTCATCAGTAAGCCATTCACGCGGGCCGGAGCGGTTGCTCTGGTCTTTGTGGCTATAAAAGCAAAAAACAATGTCAAAGCAAATTGTTCATACAGAAGAGGCACCGGCTGCGATCGGTCCTTACAGCCAGGCGGTGAAGGCCAACGGCTTTTTGTTTGTTTCCGGTCAGATTGCGCTCGACGTGGCGGCCTCAGGTGATATCAAAGCCGAAACGCAGAAAGTGATGGAAAACATCGGTGCCATTCTGAAAGCGGCCGGTTTGGATTACACAAACATTGTTAAATCAAGCATCTTTGTCAAAGATCTTAACAATTTCGTCGCGATCAATGAGGTATACGGCAGTTTCTTCACCAGCGAGCCGCCAGCCCGCGAAACCGTCGAAGTGGCCCGCCTGCCCAAAGATGTCAACGTCGAAATTTCGGTGATAGCCGTGGGGTAAAGAGTGAAAGAGTGACAGAGATAAAGAGCGGTTTGATTGTTCATTATCTCTGTTGCCGCACGGCGTTCACTCTTTCGCTCTTTGGCGGCTTCTGCCGCCCACTCTTTCACTCTTTAATACATATATCATGCAAGATACTGTACGGGTTCGTTTTGCGCCCAGCCCGACGGGGCCGCTGCACATTGGCGGCGTACGAACCGCTCTTTATAATTACCTGTTTGCCCGTAAAAACGGGGGAAAAATGCTGCTCCGGATCGAGGACACCGACCAGAACCGGTTTGTGCCGGGAGCAGAAGACTACATCATCGAAGCCTTGTCATGGATCGGTATCCAGATCGACGAGGGACAGGGTGTCGGTGGTCCGCACGGTCCGTACCGGCAGTCAGAGCGTGCGGCCATCTACCGAGCGGAGGCGCTGCGGCTGGTCGAGGAAGGCAAGGCCTATTACGCCTTCGACACGGCGGAGGAGCTGGACGAAATGCGGAAACGGCTGGAAGCGGCCAATGCACCGGCTGCCCAGTACAACGCCATTACGCGGATGCAGATGAAAAACTCGCTGACGCTGTCTGCCGATGAGGTACAGACCCGGATTGATAGCGGCGCACCATATGTGATTCGCCTGAAAACGCCGCGCAAAGAAGAAGTACGGCTTAATGACCTGATCCGTGGCTGGGTGAATGTCCATTCGTCGGCGATTGACGATAAAGTACTCCTCAAATCAGACGGGTTACCGACTTATCACCTGGCCAACGTAGTAGACGATCACCTGATGGGCATTACCCACGTGATCCGGGGCGAAGAGTGGCTGCCGTCGGCACCGCTGCACGTCCTGCTGTACCGTTATCTGGGCTGGGAAGATACCATGCCGCGTTTTGCGCACCTGCCGCTATTGCTGAAGCCGGAAGGCAACGGTAAGCTGAGCAAGCGGGATGCCGAACTGGGTGGTTTTCCGGTATTCCCGCTTCAGTGGCAGGATCCGTTTACGGGGAATGTCGCCCGTGGTTTCCGCGAAGACGGGTATCTGCCGGAAGCGTTGGTGAACTTCCTGGCGTTTCTGGGCTGGAACCCCGGCACGGAGCAGGAGCTGTTTACGATGGATGAGCTGATCGAGGCATTTGATATTGAGCAGATTCATAAGGCAGGTGCCCGCTTCGATATTGTGAAAGCTACCTGGTTTAACCACCAATACCTGCGCCAGCAGCCAAACGCCGGGCTGGCACCCGCTGTGATCCGGCAGGCAGAGGCCGCGGGTCTGACGTGTTCAACCGAAAAAGCGGAAAAAATAGCCGGTTTGCTGAAAGAGCGCGTCAACTTTGCTCATGAACTGTTCACGGAAGGACAAACGCTTTTCTACACGCCCGACAGCTACGATCAGGCGGTAGCAACGGCGAAATGGAACGACGATGCCCGCAAGGCGGTGACCTTTTTCCGCGAGGCACTGCTGTCGTTCGACGGCGCGTTCGAGGCCGATGTCATTAAGCATACCTTGTCGGATACGCTGCAACAGGCAGGTATTAAGCAGGGCAAAGTAATGCAGGCCATGCGGCTGGCCCTGACCGGCGTTGGTGCCGGTCCTGACCTGATGATGACCATGGAAATCATCGGCCGCGATGAGGTGCTCCACCGCCTGAGTCTGGCGCTGGAAAAACTGTAAATGATTGATGGCACCACAAAGGCACTAAGAACGAAAGGAGCACAAAGATTTAACTAACGTACACTTATCTAAACCTTTGTGCTCCTTTTTGTCTTCACGTCTTTGTGGTAGTTTACATATTGGTTTAGCCGCCTTCACGACTTTGTGGTAACGTTCAAACAATAAAAGTTATGGCTAAGAAGAAACCTAATTCCGACAATCCGCAGGGTGACAAACCACGGGTTCATAAAGACCTGGAAGGTTTTGATATTCAGATCAATTCTTTCGGGGAAATCGTGACGAGCTTTGAAATCGACAAGATCAATCAGTTTCTCAACAAAACGGTTGACGACAAAAAACTACGCCACCGCAAAGATCTGGACGAACTGAAAGGCGAACGCAGCGGCGACGAGTTCGATGACGAAGAGGAAAAAGAGGATGACGACCGCCTTGATCTGAGTGCTGATCTGGATGAAGACGACGAGCGTTTCTAACGGTTAGTTTACCGGATGATGCCGTAAAACAGCCGCTCTTCTGCCGGAAACGGCGGTCTGTCCCGATCAGTTGTTCCGCTAACGCGAAAGTGCTTTACATTTGCAGCCTGTTTCTGTAAGTTCATACTAAACGTTTAATCTGCATGTATTCTCACGAAATCGATTACCGCATTATAGGCGAAGACATTCAAATTGTCGAGATCGAACTGGATCCGAATGAAACCGTTATCGCCGAGGCCGGCGCCATGTTGTACATGGAAGACGGCATCACGTTTGAAACTAAAATGGGCGACGGCTCACAGCCTGATCAGGGCTTTATGGGCAAACTCTTCCAGGCCGGGTCGCGCCTGCTGACGGGTGAGTCGCTGTTCATGACGCACTTCACCAACCGTGGTGTCGGGAAGCGGAAAGTTGCCTTTTCGGCACCATATCCGGGTACGGTCATGCCGATCAACCTGGCTAATATTTATGGTAATCAGCTGATTGTTCAGAAGGATGCCTTTTTGTGCGCGGCTATGGGTACGCGTCTGAACGTTCATTTCAACCAGCGGATTGGTACGGGCCTGTTTGGCGGCGAAGGATTTATCCTGCAAAAACTCCAGGGCGATGGGCTGGCCTTTATTCATGCAGGGGGCGTGGTCATTGAGCGGCAACTGAACAATGAAACCTTACGGGTTGATACCGGTTGTGTCGTTGGGTTTGAACCACAGATCAGCTTTGATATTCAGCGGGCCGGTGGTCTGCGTAGTATGGTATTCGGTGGTGAAGGAATGTTCCTGGCAACGCTGCGGGGAACGGGCCGTGTCTGGATTCAGTCCATGCCGATTTCGAAACTGGTTGAACGGCTGTCGCCGGGCGGCGGGCAGGCGCGTAAAGAAGGCGGCTCTGTGCTGGGCGGCCTGGGCAGCCTGTTTGAAGACTAGGGTAAACTTCCGGTCGCTTTGTGAACTTTCATCCGGTAATCTGACTTATTGCTAATAACGCCTTGTTTAGTAAGGGAGTATATGGAAGTAATTTGTGTAAATGATAGTTTTCCGGCCCCGGTGCTGGCCTTTTATGCCGAGTTCGGGGTGCAGACGCCTAAGAAAGAAAAAATGTACAGCGTACGGCTGGTAAAACGTCACACCAACGGCGAAACCGGTGTACTGCTGAACGAAATTCAGAATCCCGATGTGCCGGTGAAACATCCGGTGCTGGGCGAAGTCTGGTTTGAACCGACATTTAACATCAACCGGTTTACGACGCTGATGGGTGAGCCTGTCCGGCAGGAAGAGCTCGAACTGACTAATTCATAAGTCGCTGAAGACATGGCGTTGCTGATTGTTTGCTGCCCGGACGGGTGGCTGTCGGTCAGCAACGTTTTTTTATACAAGAAACGGCCTCTGCAATTCGTTTCTAATCACCGGATCATCAACCGGTGTTAACCACCTATTCTGTTTCCGTGATCAAATACGTTCTGTTTGTGAGCCTGCTGGCCATGGCGGCCTGTGGCGGCCAAAAAAGCGTTGACTTTGTGCCCAAGCCTAAAGGATATCCCCGCATTGATCTGCCGGGCCACGCCTATCAGCCCCTGGAGCCTACTCACCCGTATCAGTTTGAGTACTCAAAATATGCGCGTATCCTGCCGGATACGTTTGCCAGAGCGGAGCCGCACTGGATTTTCGTGAATTATCCGAAGTTTAACGCCAGCATCCAGCTGACCTATAAACCCGTGCTGAACGATCCTGCCCGGCTGAAAGGGATGCTGGAAGACTCTTATAAGCTGGCCGGGAAGCATAAAATTAAAGCGTATTCAATTCAGGAGAAGGTGACACGGCTGCCGTCGGGTATCTGGGCAAATGTGATTGAACTGCGGGGGGAAGTGCCGAGTCAGATGCAGTTTATTACAACCGATACCACGACAAACTTCCTGCGCGGAGCGCTGTATTTCAATACGGCTACCGATAATGATTCACTTCAGCCGGTAATTGATTACATCAAAAAAGATATGCTGCACATGCTGCAGACGCTGAAATGGCGTAAATAAATGAAGGGCAACTGCCAGGAAGTTCTGAACTTCCTGGCAGTTGCCCTTCATTTATTTATGGGACACCAGCTTACCGACCCCTGCCAGTACCAAACCGGTTAACACACCAATACCGATGGCGCGGGCAACGTAAAACGAGGTTGGGGCAGGCATTGATACGATGCCGTTTTCATCGGCCACAACCGGTTCTTTCACATAACGCCCGTTTTTCGACGGAATCGAACGCTTATCGAAGTTATTCACC
>NZ_CAMFHL010000298.1 GCF_945952095.1 uncultured Arsenicibacter sp.
GCAAACGGCCTTCCCGGCTCGATATTACCGATGCCGTCAAACCGGGCACCAACCAGCTGGAAATACTGGTGACTAATCAATGGCCGAACCGGCTCATCGGCGACGCGCAGACGCCCGACGTAGATGCGTATACGCCCGGGGCGGGCAGCAGCGGTTTTGCCAGTCTGAGCGGCGGGGGCATTCAGCAGCTGCCGGACTGGTACAAGAGCGGTGCGCCTAAACCTGATGACGGTAAGGTTACCTTTGCCACCTGGAAACATTATACCGGCGAATCACCCCTGCTCGAAGCCGGTCTGATCGGCCCCGTGCGGCTCCTGCCGGTCATGCAGGTAACGATTTGAGACAAAGAGTGAAAGAGTGGAAGAGTGAAAGAGCGATTTGGGCTGTCAGGTGATTTAACCTCCGGTCATAACCACCCAAACCGCCGGATGAGTTTCTCTTTCTGGTTGCGGGCAACGGGAATACTGACATCGTTGGTCATGACCAGATAAGCACCTTCGCCTTTCATAAAGAGTTTGATGTGGTCGAGGTTGATGACATATTGGCGATGCACCCGCAAAAAGTTTCGTTCTTCCAGTATTTCCTGCACCTCGCGTAAGGTGCGCGTAAGCAGAAAGGACCGGTTTTGTGTCGCCACAACTTTCGTATAGTTACTGTCCGATTCGCAGTAGAGAACCTCACTGACCGGCAGAAAAATAATCCCCTGTTGGTACGGAACGGCAATTTTATCGCTGATATGGTGGGTCTGCAACTGGTAGCGGAGCAGGTCAATCTGACGAACATCTATCCGTTGCCGGCGTTCAGCTTTCCGGACAGCTTCCTGCAACTCCTCCGAATCAATGGGTTTTAATAAATAGTCAAGCGCTGAAAACCGGAATGCTTTCACCGCAAACTCGTTATAGGCCGTTACGAAAATCAGGCCGAATGAAATGTCCCCGAGCTTCTCCAGCAACTGAAATCCATTCATTCGGGGCATTTCAATATCCAGAAACACTACGTCGGGTTGCAGAATCTGAATGAGCCGCAAACCATCTTCGCTGCTGGTTGTTTGACCAATCACCTGAACCTGTGGGCAATGCACCGCTAATTCATGCGCCAGCAACCGCACACAATCGGGTTCGTCATCGATAAGGATCGCTTTTAACATAAATTAAAGAGTGAAAGAGCGAAAGAGTGAAATAGAGAAAGGATAAAAGAGTGAATAACTGCCGGATGGCTTCGCTCTTTCACTCTTTAAATCTTTCACTCTTTAAATTGGTATCTCCACGACTACTTCGGTTCCGGCGGGGTGACCTTCGGAATCGATCAGGTCAATGAGTCGAATGTGCGTTTGGGTTTTGTAAAGCTGGTTTATGAGGGCAATTCGCTCGCTGGTTACGTTCATGCCAAACGATTTTCGGGGCATGGCGGATTTGCTTTTTAATTCGGCGGCCTTTGCTCTGCCTATGCCATCGTCGCTGATTGATATACGTAACCGGTTATCGTCCGGATGCTCTACGCGAACCAGGACGCTACCCCCTTCGGATTTGTGCATGAGCCCGTGCCAGATGGCGTTTTCGACATACGGCTGAAGCAGAAGGGGGGGGATTTCGACAAACTCGGTATCAATTGAGCCGTCTACCTCAATAGCAAACCGTAGTTTAGCCTTAAACCGCATAGTCTCCATCTCAAGGTAAAGCTGGAGCGCATCAAGTTCGTTGCGCAGTGTTATGCGCTCAGAACGGGAGTTTTCGAGTACAAGCCGAATCAACCGGCTGAACTTCGTCAGGTAGTCGGAGGCTTTGGCGGCATTGTTTTCGGTAGCGTATAGCTTGATGGAATTGAGGCAGTTAAAAATAAAATGTGGATTCATCTGCGCCCTAAGGGCTGTCATTTCTGTTTCAGCCAGTTTCTGCTCAAAGTTCAGTTCAAGTTGCCGGATGCGCTGTTCTTCCAGAAGCTGACTCTGGGCCTGAATTTCGGCGGTTCGGTCGGTCAGTTGTTTTTCAAGCTCCTGCGTATAATGCGTGTGTAACGACGCATTTTCCAGTTCAACCAGCCGGCTTCGATAGGCCAGTGCCAACGCAAAACAAAGCGATTCGACAGCCATGCCGGTTATGCTCCAGAAGCCGGGATTATTCACAAACATTTCGATCCGTGGGGGAAGGTTTGGTACAAACAGGTTCAGAAACTGTGGCAGAAAAACAAATACAACCAACGTGGCTACACCCACCAACAGGTACTTTTTTATAGGAGTTTTACTGCGCAGTAAGGCTGCCGTAAGCACCACCAGCAGCAACCACGCCGGCAGAAGTTTAAATCGGTATACAAGGTTGTTGCTGAGCAATAAGACTCCTGTTACTTCTTCCAGCCCTGTCCAGACAATCTCGGCGAAAGTCAGCCCCAGCAACGCTTTCACCCACGGCCAGATATGCGGTTGTTGCGACCAGACCGCCAATAAATGACTCATAAAAAAGGCGTAGCAAACAAAGAGCAGGGCTAGTGAAAACCGGGGTAACCGGAGCATGTCGAGCCCGAACCGGTCATCGACGTGTTGAAGCGTCAGATAAAACCCGGTCAGTGTGTAAAGACCATAATACAGAAAGACCCTGTCGCGGTTGAGCCAGTACGAATAAAAGGCAAACAGGCTCATAAACAGGAAACTTCCGGCTAATAATGATATATAAACCAGCAAGGGCGCTTCGAAGTAGGCGTTTTCGAGAGTCGTCCTATAGTGGTCTTCCGGCGTATAGAGTAAGGACACAATGGGAAGCACACTCATTACCTGACTGATGGATTGCACGTAATAGGTGTAGGTCTGCCCCGGCGGAATCCGGAGCAGGACCGCCGAGGTATTGGGTGAATTCTTCTGTCGAACAACGCCAATACCAACGTGCGCTATTCGGTGGTTGTTTTCGTACACATTGATGTATAGTCCCTGCCAGCAATCGTAAAATAGCCGAATGGTATCAACGGAGTGTGTATTATGAATCCGGAAACGCAGCCAGGTGACTTGTAACGGCTGTTCGGCGTTAGTGGTGCGTTCATTACGTTTCCGGACAAATGGCTGAAACCGTTGTCGCTGAATAACCGGAAGGGAGAGGGTATCGCCGGAAGTATCTTCAAAAAATTCCGTGAACGGACCAATGTCCCGGGGTGGTGGCAGCTTGCCCACCTCGACCGGCGGCACCGGTTGAGCCGCCAGCGCCAGGCTGGCAAAGGCTGGAAAAAGGCATAGAATCCACCGCATCGTGTTACGTATTCTTTTCCGAATATCTACAGAAAGCCACGTAAATCCTTGATCTTCTTTGTGAATGGCAGACAGGAGCGCCCGAGCGACCGGATTTCTGAGTGAAGCACCTTACACAAAATTACCGCCATTGGCAGGATGGTTTCGGCTACTGGCACTGAAAAGGTGGAAATGGAGTGGAGCATGTCTGTAGCTTCGGTGGAACCTAATTTTTTCGATCATCATGGAAAAAGCCTACCGGAATGTCAGTTACCTGTTTGGGGGTGTTCTGATCGTTGTGTTCGTTGCCTTTTACAAAACATATTTCGGATTATTTCCGCAGTTTACCGGTATTACTACGCTGGTTCATATTCACGCACTCACCATCCTGATCTGGTTTGGCCTGCTGATTATACAACCGGTCCTGATTGTACGGAAGCAGGTAGCGCTGCACCGTTTATTGGGTAAAGCCACCTATGGTTTTGTGCCGCTTATGATTATCCTGCTGGTGTTAGTGGCACGCTCAGGCCAGCTGCATGAGAAACATTTGGGTATTTTTCTGGTCAATATTCTCGATGTGAGTCTGTTTACAGCGTTTTACAGCCTGGCTATTGCGTACCGACACAATCCGGCTTACCACGCCCGGTTCATGGTGATAACCATTCTGCCGTTTATAAGTCCGGCACTTGGCCGTTTACCACAGATCCCGTTACCGGCCGGAACGCCACAACTGCTCATTATTGGCGGCTTATTGCTCTATGAACGATTTCACCGGAAGGTATACAAACCATATCTGATTTCGCTGTATATATTTCTGAGCCTGTTTCTGCCATTATTGGGTCTGTTTTTGTTCGGGATGCCTCTGGTTGAGCGGATGTGGCAGGTTTGTTTTGGGTAGGGTGTTGCGTAAACACTCAAAAGACGTCGCTTTTTTACCGGTGAAAATTTTGTTGCTTTCTATGACTTGCATATGTCGGTCTGACAGGATTCTCCGTCATTCAGGCTACTGACAATCAATATCATATAGGGTTCATTGAACTGGTAATGCGCCTGCCTGACAATGAGTATGGTCTGAAGGAAGATTTGTAAGGGCCTGAAAACAATGATGAAAATCGTATGAAACGCCGAAACTGGTTACGGACACTGATCGCTCTGGCCGCAGGCCGCGCCACGGCAGGTATTCCGCTTTCGGAAGAACCAAAACCTGCCTGTTTGCCAACACCGATTCTGGAACTAGGGCCTTACCCTGCCATGAAGTACCGGGGCCAGCCCGATCACGACGTTGATCTTACGCGTCTGGCCGGTCAAAGGGGGAAGGCTGCCGGTAAGGTGATGATAGTGCAGGGTAAGGTAACTGATATGAACTGTAAACCATTGGCCGGTGCGGTGGTCGAAATCTGGTCGGCCAATCACTACGGCCGGTATCGGCATGAGTTCGATCAGTCAGAGCGGCAGGATGACCTTAATTTTCAGGGCTGGGGTCAGGCCATTACCAACACCAACGGCGAATACCGCTTTAAAACCATTTTACCGGGTTTATACGGGAGCAGGGCGAGGCATATTCACTTCAAAGTTTCGAAACGAGGCTACCACGAACGAGTTACTCAGTTATTTTTTGAGGGCGACGAGCGTCACAAAACCGACGGGATTCTGAATTGCCTGAATCACGAAGAACAGCTACAAATTATCCGTCCACTGGTCATAAACTCCGGTATGCCAACTGTTTTGTTCACGATTACACTGGATAAAGTACAGTACGGTAACGTTCCTGAAAAAATGCTCAGGGAATACGTCGGCCGGTACGCAATCCGGACTGAAGGCAAAGGATTTGACGAATGGGCCAGATATATACCCGGATTTTCTGCCAAAAATATCATTATGGAGCTGACTGTAGAGGGGGCACAACTCTTTATGACCTTACCGTTTTCGCCAAAAACCGAGGTATTCCGGCACGCTGAAGATGAGTTTGGTTCATGGGCATTTTACAATACTTATCTTCTGTTTCAGCGTAATGCGGAAGGAAAGGTAGTTGGTCTGCACCTGCATCCTGGTGAAGATAAGTATCTTGAAGGAGTAAAGCTATAAGCTGACGCGGATACGAAGAGGTGCACTTCTACGCCAAAAGGATTCGTGTGTGGATGCATGATTTATCAGGCCCGGATTTGGGCTGCGAGGAAATTAAGTGGAGCATATCGCTCTTTCACGCTATCGCTCATTCACTCTTTAAAAAACGTGTAGTGAAGGTATAAAAACGGGTGAGCGCCATGCGTTCACCCGTTGCGCTCTCTGCGTTTAATCAACGCTCTGATCAGCCTTTTTAGTCTGATCCTTGGCATGTGCTTTCATGTGTTTGGCGTCGCTCTTCATAGCCTTCTTCACAGCTTTCTCTTCTTTCTTTTTCGCTTCGGCCAGTTTTGTTTTATCGTCGTTTATGGCCGGAATTTCAATCCGGTTCTGATCGCGGGCATCTTTCCGCTTTTCGGCTGCTTTTTCCAGCTTCTTTTCAGCCTTCATTTCTTTTTTTGCCTGTTTTCCTTCTTGAACGGCCTGTGCCATAGCGGCTTGTGTCATCATCAGCAACGCGAACGCTGCACCCATAATTACCTTTTTCATTGTCGTTGAGCATTGTTAAGTAACAATCCGGCCGCTTTGGCCGGCTTTCTTAGGAGTACTTAACAGACCTGTTCTGACTTTGTTTGAAAAAATTAATGAGCGTTACCGTTCGGTAACTTTAGGGCCGTATTAACAGGATATTGCTGTAATCAATCCCAAAATTATGTTGATTGGCAGCGTTTCAAATAAGTGTCCCGTTTGCTAAAACTGAAAACAGCTTGTAAGCCGGTACGGTTAACTTAAAACAATTGGTAAAGTATAACAAGTAAAAGCGCAACGTATGAAAACCTTCGAACGAGAAAACAAAACGCTTACCGGACATGACCGACAGCGTAAGCTGACACGGCAATCCATCCTCCGCATTATTCTGGTAAGTTCGTTTATTACCAACTTACTGATCGTCTATACATTAATTCACCCTGCCCCCGCCAGCGGGCTGGTCAACACCGTTTCATTTGCTTCCTTAGCTCCCATACTCCGCGGTTCAGTTTTATTTTTCCTCGCTTTATCCGTCGTCAGTCTGATTGGCTTCGCTTGTCTCGATCCGGAAACGGAACCTGTCGTCAGCATCAAGCAAACCGATCCGGTAGCTGTAACAGAAGAGGCACCTGTTGCAGAACCGGCCCAAATCATTGTGTTTCGTCCTGAGCTTTCACCGGTTACCGTAGATAGCCAACCGACGCTGGTCAGGAAGTAATTTTTGATGTAGTTACTGGATGGTTACTGGTTGCTGGCTGCTGGATACTGGATGGTTCTGGGATACTGATAGGGTATATTTAGTATCCAGCATCTAATAACTAGGGCCGTTCGGTCAGGGCCATGCGGATGAGTTCGGCAGTATTTTTGACACCGGCTTTTTTGATTAGGCTGGCGCGCTGATTAGCGACGGTATTGGGGCTGATGTCAAATTGTTCGGCAATTTCACGGCTGCTCATGCCTTGCGTCAGGCAAGTCAGAATCTGTGCCTCGCGGGTTGTTATTTTATTCCAGACCGTTTTGCTGCGGGGAAGGGCAAGGTCATCATCGTTCTTTACCTTAGGAATGATCAGGTGCCGGATGATTACTGAGGAGGCATTGGGTGGATAGTAAAGTTCGCCGGTAACGACGGTTCGGATGGCCCGCAGGATTTCTTCCCGGTCTGTGTCTTTGAGTAAATATCCCGCAGCACCGTTCTGCACTGCATTCAGAATGTAATCGGGATTGTTGTGCATACTGAAAATCAGCGATTTTACGCGGGGGTACTGACGTGTTACGACTTTAGTAACGTCGATGCCCGACATGCGTGGCATCGTAATGTCCAGCAGGAGTACATCCGGTTTCAATTCCGGAATCAGCTCAATGGCATCGTCGCCATCCGATGCTTCTCCTACAATTTCAATGTCTTTTTCGTCTTCCAGCAGATTGAGTATTCCCCTTCTTACGACCGAATGATCATCGGCAATTAATACGCGGATTGGCATAACCATTAACTTTTGCAGGGACGGCTACCGGGTAATTTTTACATAGACTTTCGTTCCTTTTTTAAGTCGGGAAGTCAGTACAAATTCACCATTCAGTAATCGGGCCCTTGTTTTCATATTTTCTAAACCACTGATAATCGGATTCGCTTTCCGGACATTCTTCACGACGAATCCTTTTCCGTCATCTTCAACGGACAGTGTAAGATACGTTTTTTCCTGCACTATCTGAATGAAAATATGTTCTGCATCAGCATATTTTACGGCATTGTTTAAGGCTTCCTGCGCAATCCGGTACAGCCCGATCTCAATGGCGGGGGGTAACCGGTTAACAGTACTCCCGCTAAAGACAATAGTCTGCCCGGTAATATGTGCTGTCTGTTCGGCCAGCAGTTGCAGCGCGGCAGACAACCCGAAATCACCAAGCACAGACGGCATCAGGTTGTAGGACACCTGACGGGTAGTCCGGATGGTTTCCTGGATCAGTTCACAGAGTTCGTCGAACCGTTTCCGGAGTTTTTCGTCCTCGATCTGAACGCGTTTCAGGCTTTCGGCGTGGAGCTTCAGGCCGGTAAGCATCTGCCCGATGCCGTCGTGGAGTTCGCGCGCAAACCGCCGCCGTTCTTCCTCCTGGCCTTCGAGCAGCGCCGCCGAACGTACGCGGTCTTCGGTCCGTTGCAGCTCATATTTTTCTTCCGTCGTCCGGATAAGTACGGCTTGTGTATCAAGAAGTTGCTGGTTCGTGTCGGCCAGATCATCGTTGGCAATCGCCAGCTGGTGATTGCTAAAACGCAGGGCATCTTCCGATTCGGTCAGTTTCCGGATCACAGCCTGCGTATGGTTGACTACCGGCCTGAAAATAAAAAAGCCTTCGATGAGCACAATCAGCAACGTAGCAATACCCAGACACCATTCAACCTGTTCGAGATAGCGGACCCGTTCAAACGTCTCGGTGTCGAACCGGAACACGATTTCGTTCATCTGCTGTAAATAAGCCGGTTCAGACTTCAGAATTGCCCTGAGGGCAAGTTGTTTTTCCGCTTCAGTGCTTTGTTTCGTAAAGACGATAAACCCCGCCTGAATCGCCTGAAATACCGGTTTGATCTCCCGGAACATGCTGTCAATAGCCGCACTTTTCCGGACGGTGTACGGC
>NZ_CAMFHL010000299.1 GCF_945952095.1 uncultured Arsenicibacter sp.
TACACGTAAGGAGTCGTCGGCAGCGTCAGATGTGTATAAGAGACAGGTTCATTATCCACAGCTGGGCACGGTAATGCTCCGGCTACTACACCCGACCTCGGCGGTTTGCGGGATGCCACGAGCTGCGGCTTTTCAGTTTATTCAACAACACGAGGGGTATGACCGCGAGTTTTACAGCGGCTTTCTGGGGCCGGTAAACATACAGCAGGAAAGTCATTTGTTTGTGCACATCCGGTGTCTGAAGCTGGAAGACCGGCAGGCAACCCTCTACGCCGGTGCCGGTCTGACGGAAGATTCCGTGCCGGAACATGAGTGGCAGGAAACCGAAATGAAGTGCCAGACGCTGCTGCGGTGTCTGACCGCTTCGTAATCAATACACTTCCGGGAAGTCCTTTCCCGGAAGTGATAAATTCGTCTCAATTACCTTCTGCTTTATCTTCAGAAGCATCACCGCCGGTGTTCTCCTTGCTCAGTTCGGCGTTATTGCGGTTTCCCTGCGCGCTGGCTGCCGACGACTGTGTGTCGCTGTCCGGTGCCACATCCTCCTCCGGCATATCTGCCTGTTCATGCTGATTTTCCATCACGTTGCGTATCTATGTTTAGTTAATACAGACTACTGTCATCATCGACATCGTCTCTGAATTCATCATCATCGTCCTTTTCGAAGTCCAGTTCGGCATCGTCGAAATCGGTTTCTTCGAGGAATTCGTCATCATCAGGATCACCAAATTCACGGCCTGCTTCTGCATCTTCATCGTGAAGTTCATCGTCGATATCGTCTTCATCCAGAAAATCGTCGTCATCGTCGTCTGCGTCATCATTCAGGTCGTCGAAGTCACGGCTGGCACCCGTTATTCCATCGTTACCATACGCACCACTCGGGCGAGGGCTCATCAAAACAGCGTTATCGCGCTCGAAAAGGTGTTTAATCGCCATTTTTTCATTGGTTTTAAGGTAAAAAATCTGGTTTACTAGTATCCTGTTCCATGCCCACAACACGTTATTAATGCGGGTGGCCAAAGAACCGAGGGAACGGTCCTGAAAAGCTAAGGTACTAATTTTTGGGCACGTGTGCCTGCTATGGTATCTTTACCGGTAATAACCCAAACGTAAATTAATTATTTCTCAGCTTAGTCCTTTTTTACTGGATGAAGAATCGTTACTGGCTATTGCTTTTGATGTGTGTATTTGTCGGACGTGGGTATGCCCAGACGATTTATGGAGGTACAATGACCCGAACGTTTAGCTCCCCGGCCACAGCTACTGACTACTCTCTGGTTCTTTATGTCTGGACAAATGAGGCTGAATTCAGTAAACTCCCCAATTCAATCAGTGTTGATTTATATAGGCAACGAGATAAGGTAAAACTAACCACCTTTACCCTGCCTAAACTGGCTATCCCGCAGGCAAATCCGAAGGTCTCTACCATCTGTTTTGGTGACACGACCATTCCTCTTATTGAAGCAGCCTATCAGACGTTGACGCCCCTGACCCTTAACCCTACGACGTATAATGACCCTGATGGCTATTTTTTCGTTAATTCGCCATCAACGCCTCTGGGAACACGACCAAAAACGACCAACCATTCATCCCCGAATCCTTTTTTTTACCACTGGTTTTCGCCCTCTTTTCTGGGCACAGTTCCAGATAACCGCATCCCTGGCCTGACACCGACCATTATGAAAAACGAATTGACAGCCATCCGGTGCGTTGGCAACGATACTGGTTTTCAGCGAATTGCACAGCCATCGAGTGGTGTCAGCGCTGCCTCTGACCCGGTTCTGTCGGTTATTATTACGTTGGAGAAACCATTGGGAGGCATTAATAACGGCATTTTACAGGAAGTCAACTGGAATGCCGGTTATAGCTCTACGTCGCCATACCCGGGTAGTCCCTGGACAGTTACCAGCGGCGGACCAACTAAAAATGGTGTAGCCACGGCATCGGCAACACCGTCCTCAATTGTACAGCGCGGGGTATATTCGTTCGCCTCCATCTATGAGCAACGTATCAATGGGCAGCTAGTGTCCAAAAGTCTGACTGAAACAACCTACATCTATACCGTTTGCCCAACCATCCGGCAACCAGAGCCCTTGTTCAGTACCCTCAACACCCCGGCAACCGTACTCAAAACACCTCCGGCGATCTGTCCAGGCCAATCGTTAATTACTAAAATCAGTACGTATCAGCGCTATCCACAGACATATACATGGACCCTCAATGGGGCTCCGTTCGCAACAACATCCGATTCGACGTACATACTAAATCAACCCGGTAACTACAAGGTCATGGTTTCCGGCACCGGTATTTGCGATAAAAAAGAAACAAGCTTTACAATCGACCTTGCTCCGCCGCCATCTGTCAGCATCACCAGCAATGCCGCGTCGCTGACTGGTTGTGTATCAACGGGGGTAGTAACCCTGGATGCAGTCAATTCAACCAGTGGTGTTTCTTACAAATGGCTTTTAGGGACCAATGTTTTTGTTTCTCCCGCCGGAAACAGCATTACAACCAAAACCAGCGGCATTTACTCGGTTATTGTTACCAGTCCCGAAGGTTGTACAGCACGTTCTAATGAAATTTCCCTGAACTTTACCGGTCCGCCTTCGGTCAGTATTGCCCAACCCGCCAGCACGACCTTCTGCCCTGGCGCGACGGCGGATTTGCAAACCGATTTGATAACCGGCTACCAATATGAGTGGTTCCGCAACGGGGTCACGACCGGCGTTACCACGTTTTCCATTAAGAGCATTGATACAGGTGCCTTTACTGTAAAAATAACCGGTTTCGGCGGCTGCACGGCTATCTCGGCACCTATTACCATGAGTAGCCCGGTCCTGATAAAGCCAACCATTTCCGGAGATCCGATTCTCTGCCTTGGAAAAAGCCTGACACTGACGGCCTCTCCGAACGGTTTATCCGCGTATCAATGGTTCAGGGATGCAACAATTGAGCCGGGCGGTACCTCTCAGGTACTCAGCACGTCCCTTGCCGGGCAATATACCGTCAGAGTAACCTTTCCCAATGGCTGTACGATCCTGTCAGAAAAACATCAGCTACTCCAGACATCTACCGTTCCAATTTCAATTTCACCGATCGGACCAATATGCGGGCCATCGTCCATTCCACTTTCATTATCAGCTACGCCGGGTGGCGGCACGTTCAGCGGACAAGGTGTCATCGGAAATTTATTTATCCCTCAGGCAGCCGGTATTGGCAGTACTACTGTTACTTATATGCCGCCAGCCAGCCTTTCCGGCTGTACAACCGGCAATCCGACAATGGTGGTGGTAGTCAGACCCATACCGCCCCTGAATCTGCCTCCTATTCTGGAAACGGGACCGGACACGCCTACACTTTTGCCGGGCGACCTTGGGCCAGGTTATCAATACCAATGGACCCCCTCACTTTATCTAAATAATCCGGCAATTGGCAATGCCATCAGTACTCCTTCTGTACCAGTCACTTATAGCCTGACTGTCACGGATAGCCTTGGCTGTATGGCTAGTGATACTGTCCGGTTAGAGTTAATACAGGGTTTTTATGCCCCAACAGCCTTTACGCCAAATAATGACCGGATCAATGATGTCTGGATACTGACCGGTATTAGTGATTATCCAGACATCCAGGTAAGCATTTTTAACCGCTGGGGCGAACTTGTGTTTCATTCGAAAGGCTATGCACAGCCGTTTGATGGAAATTATGCTGGAGAACCGTTGCCAATGGGTATCTACTCCTATCTTATCCGATTTAAACCTACTGAACAGCCTCGGCGAGGGACTTTAACCCTCTTACGCTGATCATTATTTTTTAGACTCAACCATGAAAAATTATTCGCTGAAACGTCTTTACGACCAGCCCATCATTCAAACCCGCGACGTGAAACCATCGGTGGATGGTTTTGAGGTGCTGGGTGCTTTTAATCCGGCGGCCTGCCGTGTCGGAGATGAGTTTATTCTGTTACTGCGCGTAGCCGAAGCGCCGCGGCCCGAAGCGGGCTGGCTCCATATTCCGGTGGTCGAAACCGTCGAAGGCGTGCCAACCTTAACCGTTAAAACGTTCCGCGAGCCGGACGAGCCGTATGACCCGAGGGTGGTCTCCCTCAACGGCAAAACCTACCTGACGTCGCTCAGTCACCTGCGGCTGGCCCGCAGCAAGGATGGGGTTCATTTTACCATCGACGAAAAACCGTTCCTGTTCCCGACGCGCCCCGACGAGGCTTTTGGCATTGAAGATGCCCGGATTACGTATCTGGAAGGCAAATACTGGATTACCTACACCGCCGTGTCGGAGCATGGGCCGGCGGTCGGGCTGGCAACAACGACCGATTTTAAAGACGTGACCCGACTGGGCGTGATTCTGCCGCCACCCAACAAGGATGTGTGTTTGTTTCCCGAACGCATCAACGGCAAATACGTGCTGATGCACCGCCCGATGGTGCACGAAATCGGTAAGCCATCGGTCTGGCTGGCCGAATCCGTCGATGGGATTCACTGGGGGAATAACCGGTTTCTGTTTGGCCCGACGGCTGCCGAATGGGAAATTCAGAAGCTCGGTGCCGGGCCGGAACCTATTCTGACCGATGAAGGCTGGCTCGTGCTGTATCACGGCGCCAGCAGTATTTCAGCCTATTCACTGGCTCTTGTGCTGCTCGACCGCCATAACCCCGACCGTATTCTTGACCGGTCGGCCGCCCCACTCTTAACCCCCGAATTGTCCTGGGAGCGCGAAGGCTTTTTCCCGAACGTAGTCTTCTCCAACGGTTGGGTCAAATGGTTTGATCAGGACCGGAACACAGAACGGATATGGGTTTATTACGGTGCGGCCGACGATGGTGTCGGGCTGGCCGAACTGACCCGGAACGATTAGTTTTTCAAGGCCCGGATCAGGCTGTAGTCCATTTGGGTCGGAATGGTTTCGTCAGGTGTGGTTAAGCCCGCCCGGCGAAACCATTTTCTGTATTCAGCGCGGCTGTAGCAACGACCTTTAGTGACCCAAAACAGCTGCGCAGAGTAATCGGTAACCGGCAGCGGTCCGTCCAGAGTATCGTTCAGGAAGGCGTCGTGCACCCACAACGCTCCGCCGGAACGCAGCGCACCGGCAAAGCGGTCGGCCAACAGCTGACAGGTCTCGTCCGGCCAGTCGTGAAAGAGGCTGGCAGCCAGCAGCAGGTCAGTTTCCGGCAATGGGTCGGTCAGCATATCGCCCGGCAAAAACGTCACACGCTCCCGCACCGTCTCCGCCCCCGGACGACCGCTCTGACTAAATCCGGTCAATAATTCATCGGCCACCGTCAGCACCGCCTCCCGGTCAAACAGCGTAGCCGTCGCATCCGGATTGGCCAGCAACCACTCGTAGGTAAAATAACCGCTCCCGCCCGCCACATCGAGCAAATGGCCGTTGTGGCGCGGCAGGTTGGCTGCTACAATCGGCGACAGCGCTTTGGCGCGTCCGGCAAGGGCCAGCGTCAGGGTCCGCGCCGTGTCCGGATCATCCATCGGCGACGGACCTTCGCCTTCTTTCACATACGCAATCCCGTCATCTGTTTGCAGCGGGCCGTCGTTGCGAAGCCGGTCAGTCATCTCCAGTACGCCGGGATCGTTTGCTTCCAGACCGGTATAGCCGGTTATAGTTGGCGATGCCGACAGGGTCAGGTGGTGCCCCACAGCGGTCAACACCAGTTCATCGTCAGCGGTACGGGTCAGCATGCCCATAGCACACAAAGCCGGAAACAGAACAGCAGCAGGTCGGTCGGCCAGGCCGGTTTGCCGTTGCAGATCAGCTACCGGTAACGGGCCATGCTGTAACAACTCAAACACATGCAGGTGGTGAACAGCCGCCAGCAGCAGCCGGGAACTATACATGGCCCGCAAATGGCGGGTAATCGGGGCGAAATCAGGGTATTGAGCGGCAGACATAGATTTTTTTCGTCAGCGACGGATTTATGCAACAGCCAGATGGGGGTCAACGGCTGCTATTCCGCACTAAAAATAGCGGGTTTCGCGGAAAGCGTTGCAGCGAAGCCAGTTCGAATGAATAGCCTGAACCCTGATCGACTCCCCGGCTAGTTAAACTGCTCCCGGAACGCCAGCGGAGTTTGCCGCGTCTTTTCTTTAAAAAGTTTGCTGAACGACTGCGGCCGCTCAAACCCCAGTGCATAGGCAATTTCTGAAACCGATAACCGGGTAACCGTTAGCTTTTCCTTGGCCTTTTCAATGAGCTTTTCATGAATGAGCTGCTGCGTTGTCTGACCGGTAAGTTGTTTCAGGCAATCGCTGAGGTACTTTACCGACAGGTTCATTTGCCCGGCAATATAGCTTGCTGTCGGCAGGCCTTTTTCCGGTGATTCATGATCAAAATAATGCTGTAACAGGTTGTCTACCTTACTTAGCAACAGGCTGCCCGAAGGCTTCCGGGTTATAAACTGCCGGTTATAATAGCGGTTGCTATAGGTAAGTAACAGGTCGATATTGGCCAGCAATACATCCTGGCTATAGGTATCAATCGGCAACGCAGCTTCGCGTTCAATCTGGTGAATAATCGCGTCAATCGATTGCTGTTCCTCTTCAGACAAAATCAGGGCCTCGGTAACGGCATAGTCGAAAAACCCATAGGTCTTTATTTTCTGATCAAGTGCATGCCCCCGCAGAAAATCGGGATGAACCAGTAAAAGCCATCCCGATGCGGGCGTCAGACTACCCGGGCCGGCAATATTCACCTGCCTTGGCGAGAAAAACGACATGACGCCTTCATCGAAGTCATACGTCGTTTGCCCGTATTGAAGCTTGCACGGGCAGTCCTTTTTGAGCGTAATCTGATACAAGTCCGACAGCAGCTTTACCCGCTGCTCCAGCTCAATCACCGGAAAATCGTCAAACCGGAGCAGACTGAACAAAGGGTGCCGTGGTTTGGCCATATGTAACAACTGATGCTGGTGCGCTACCGAATGAATATGGACTGTCTGCATACCGTGCTGTTTACGTAAAAACATGCTTATGGCTTAAGCCACGTGCAATCCCAGATTTTTCCGCATCATATTGCCCCAGAGTGTCAGCCTCATCCGGGCAGGAATAAGCGGAAACAGACTACCGGCAAAGCGGTTTTGTAAGCCGCTGATCGTTGTGACACGCTGCTGTTTCAGACCCTTCATCGCCGATTCAACAACCTGTTCGGGCGTTTCCATGTTTTTTGTCGAGAAGCTGCTCTTGCGGTCAGCACCTATTCCGGCCGCCTCAAAAAAGCCGGTTTCGGTAGCTCCCGGACAGAGCAGCATGGTCTGAACATGATACGGCCGGTTTTCCTCCCAAAGGGCTTCGGTAAAATATTTCACAAAGCCTTTTGTGGCGGCATACACGTTCATGTACGGAATCGGATTGAAGCCCGCCATTGACCCTACATTAATAATGGTCCCTTTTTTCGCCGCCCGCATCGGCGGCAGAAACCGGTACGTAAGTGCTACCATCGCGTCCATATTCAGCCGCATCATACGCTGGTAATCGTCAAGGCTGTATTCCGGAAAATCACCGCCGCTGCCAATACCGGCATTGTTGATTAACCAGGTTACAGTCAGGCCCCTTGCACTTGCCACATCCGCAACAAGGCGGTCAGCATCGGGCTGCGTCAGGTCAACCGCTATGTACTGTGCCTTAATGTGGTGTTCTGCCTCCAGTTGGTTGCAAAGTGCGTTCAGTTTGGTTTCTGAACGGGCTACGAGCAACAAGTTATGCTTTTCACGGGCCAGCCGTCTGGCAAATGCTTCCCCGATCCCATTTGAAGCGCCGGTGATGAGTGTTACGTCCATGTTCTTTGTTTTAGTATGACAGGACAAAAGTAACGGCCACCCCCGACCGGAATGTGCTCAAAAGTCGGGTTGTTGTATCCGGAAATCCGCATCCGTTTGTTGTTTGTCACAACAAACGGCGCTGCCCGCACCATTAGCTACCAGGCTCCGTTCATCCGGTTAAAGTACTCCGTAATACCAGCATTGTTCGCTTCAGCACGCGCAGCACTTGTTCCGAAGGTCAGTTCATTTTTCCCTTCCCTGAGCTGTACAAAGATTGAGTCAATAAAATCGCTTACCGGCGGATATTCCGAATGCAGCCCGGGTTGCCCCAAATCGGTATTCAGCGCCGGTGGAATGATCTCGATTACTTCTTTACTGCCTTTCAGCAGGTGCCGCAGCGAGAGCGTGAATGAACGCATAAAGGCTTTGGTTGCCGAATAGACCGCTACCTTCGCCAGCGGGATAAATGCCAGCCCCGAACTCACATTCATAATGGTCGTCAAGTGCGGTAATTGCAGAAAAAGCTGCGTCAGGTGCAGCGGCGCGGCGATGTTTATGCTGATTTCCTTCGCTGCTTTTTCGTAAAATGCCTCATCGCTCAGGTCCATCC
>NZ_CAMFHL010000300.1 GCF_945952095.1 uncultured Arsenicibacter sp.
TTTTTTCGGCCTTCCGGAGTCATAAACTCCTTGCTACGGGCTGACTTCAGAACGGTACCCCCACGCTGTACAATGTTACTGACGGAATGGGATGTCATCTGAAAAATATCCCCGTTTATCATACCGCTATACCCCCGACGGATCCCGAACACTTCGATGCCGTGGTAAACAGCTCCCCGGACAACGGCCCGGATACAAGCATTCATACCAGGGGCATCTCCACCGGACGTAAAAACAGCGATTCGTTTCATAGGTCAAGTCTATTTTTTAACGGAAAAAGAACAATCAACCAACAAGATTTAGGAATAGGCGGACAAATTTACCGGCATTATATTACAAAAAGTAAAAAAGTCGAAATTATCCCCTCTAATTCATGCTGTTTTAACAATGAGATAATGGTTATCTTATAAAAAACGAAAAAAAAATACCGTTAAGGCGTCAAACTTCACGATTTGAAAACATAGACAGCTGCTGCAATCGCGTCGTACGCGGTCTTTACCATGGTTTGCAGCTTGTCTGCTACCTGACTGGCTTTATTTTTTCGCTCAATCAGTTGTTCAGGTGTCAGATCCTGTAAAAATTGTGCAACCCGTTCGTCAAGACCGGAGGCATCTTCCAGAAAAAAAGCAGCCTCCTGCAACAGCCCGTAACTGTCACTGTCAGCCCGGCCGCAGAATAAAATGGGCGAACCGGAACAGACCCCGCTGACGGCTTTCGACGGAACCGCAATATGCGTCCACTCCGGCAGCAGGGTAACCAGTTGCAGATCAAGAAAGTGAAGTTGACTTCTTGGTATATTCGGTAACAGCGTAATACCCGGCCGGCCGGTTGCCAGTTCGATGAGCTCCGGCGCTTTCCGGCCATAAAGTGCAAGGACCAGCTGCTGCCGTTCCGGATCAATATGCCGGATAATGCTTTTCAGAAAAGCAGCCGAATGGGGCTGGGCCACGTTACCGGCATACCCGATGTACAGTTTGCCGTCGTTTTGCCGCCAGGCGGGCGGGGTGGTGTCCCGCTCCTGATGCATTAATACACCGCAGGGCAGTACGACTGTTTTCAGGGCTGGCTGCCGGTATTGCTGCAGCAGGTGCTCTGCCTGGCCCGGCCCGAGAGCAACCAGCAGGTCAGGCGGGTTGCGGTAAGTTTGCCGCATCACCCACCGGTACAGGGGATTCCGGGCGCTGATTTTACCCTCTGCGGCAAAGCCTTCGGGAAATAAATCCATCGACCAGAGCCAGTACGGAATGCCCCGGCGTGTCAGCAGGCGGGAAGCCCAGAAAGGCAGCAGCGGCGGACTGGTCATGACCAATAGCGGGCCTTTGCGTACCTGAATGCCTTTCCTGATCAGCAGCAGGCCGTCGATCAGGCCGGTTACCAGTTTCAGCAGGCCGTTGTTACCCTTGTAGACGGGCTGAACGGCAAACGTCCGGCCAACCGGCTGCCGGATGGCGCCGCCACCGTCGTAAGTACGGTCGATATGCACAATCTGCACGTCAATACCATGCTGTTCGATCAGGTATTTGGCCAGATCCCAGGCCGTTTCGCCCGTAATGCCGGGATTCGGGGGGTAGTGGCGGTTAATGATCGTCAGCGTTGGTTGCATACAGTAAACAGGATTGAAAAGGGCGACCCCTGAGGTTTGAGATTGGCGACCACGTGGGGTCTGATATGGGCGACCACATGGGGTCGCCCGTACATGGTTATAAAAGTGAATGATATAACTCGTTGAACTGCCGGGTGATAACGGCGCCCGAGTAGCGGCGTTCGGCCGATAACCGGGCTTCCTGCCGCAGTTTGGTGCGGTCGGTATGGTTCAGCAGCCAGGCCAGTCCCTGGGCCAGCGCCGCCGCTGATCCGGCAGTTGCCAGATATCCGTTCTGCTGATGGTCAATCATTTCCGGAATGCCGCCTGTTTTGAACCCGATGACCGGCGTACCGCACGAAAGTGCTTCGGCAACGGTATTCGGCAGGTTGTCTTCCAGTGACGGGACAACGAGCGCATCGGCCGCATTGTAGGCCATAGCTACCGCTTCTTCGGTACGGAGGACCCCTAAGGAACGGACCGGATAGGGCACCGCTTCGAGGTCGGCGGGATTGCTTTTACCAAATAGTATAATTTCCGGCTCTTTACCCTGATAGTGCTGCTTTAAAATTCGTAGGGCTTCCACAAAAAAAGCGAATCCTTTGCGCGGATCGGTTGTGTTAAAGCTACCAAATAACAACCTCGGCCGGTCAGCTGAGAGATTCAGCTGCCTGGTAACCTCCTCACGCGCCTGTGGTGCAAACACGCTCTGATCAACCGGATTCGGGATGACCGTAAACGGGAAATCACGTAGCAGCGCCCCCGATTGTGCTTCGTTCTGCATCCAGCGGCTTGGTGGCGTAAAATGAATCCGGGCACCTTTCAGCAACGCTGTTTTACGCCGGAAAATACGGTATGCCAGATCGTGTTCGCCGGGTTTGCGGAGGTAAGGGCACTGGTGGCAATGCGTTTTAAAGTGCTCGCAGCCACGCGGATAATGGCACCCGCCGGTAAACGGCCAGGTGTCGTGCAGGGTCCAGACGACGGGTTTGCCGAGCCGCAGCAGATCGTCGAGGCCGTTTAGCGACAAAAAGCCGAAATTGATCCAGTGCAGGTGCAGCACATCGGCCTGCTGAACCGCCGGATGACGGGCCAGGTCTGCCCCGAACGTTGCCGGTGAAAAATGAAACCGTACGGCTTTGCTTTTCTCATACGGCAGAAAATACAGCCGTTCACCCACAAACCGGGCAAAAGCCAGCTGATCACCCCAAAACGAATCGGCCAGGGAAACAACGGCGGGGGCTTCGAGCCGCTTTTCCTGCTGCGTTGGCGCACCCGTCAGCAGTGTGCTGTCGAGGCCGTGCTGCAAAAAAGCCTGATGAAGCCGGTTAGCCGCTACCGCTGCTCCGCCACTGCGGTGAAACGTATTGAGTAATGTAACGCGCATAGATAAATCAGGACATTATTTCCCGAACAGCAGGTTTACCTTTTTGACAATTTCGGGCCAGAACCGGATTGTGAGCACACGTTTCCAGATTTGCCGCCGTGAATGGCTAATCATTTCCCCGAAAACCGGATCGTTATAGGCGTTTTTTCCTTTCTCGGCCAGAATCAGCGCAAAGCCGTGTTGTTTCAGAATCGTAGCAATTACCCAGCCCAGCAGCAGGTTGCGCTTACTTTGGGTCGCCCCCGACTGAAAGGTGTTGAGGTAGGTCATTTCGGCCCACATCGCGTTGTCTTTCAGTGAGAACAGGACAAATTTCTTCAGGAACGGATGGGTCGAAAAGCTGTCCATGAGCGCCGGTGTAATGCGGGGAGAGCCTTTAGGCAGTAATTCGGCCAGCCAGAAGCAGCCGCATTTTTCCATCTCGTGCATCAGGGTATAGAGCTTGTCTTCTCCGTCATACACAGACGTAATGCCCGGCTCAAATTCGGCGGCCAGCACATTGGGCTGAATCTCGGGGCCGAGGTTGTTGAACAAACGCCAGTCGGTGCCCTGTGAGTCGATCTTAATCCAGTCGACCTGATTGACAGATAGTTCGTTAAGGACTGATTTAAGGCTGCGTGTTTTCAGCTTAACGACTTTTTCAATCTCAAATTTCGGCGCAAAGGCGTGCTCGGTGATCAGGTCCGGGCGCGGGCGCAGGAGGCTGGAACAGTGCGGCGAAGCGGTCAGGTAGAAATCGGCTTCCTTAACATCCGTATCCGTAACGATATTATTGAACGTGTAGAGTTTTTTGAACGTTTTCGACTCCTGCTCAACATAGCCAAAATCACGGTCATCGGCGTCAAACGCAATGCAGATGGAATGTTTAGCCAGCAACCGCCAGCGGCCGTGGAGTTTTCCGGATGCACCAATGTCGATCAGGACGGGTGGTTGGTTTACTAACTCGCTATGTCGTAATACGCTCTCAATCATGACGTAAGTTTAGGATTAAAGCCAAATATATTCAGTTGTAAATCCATATTGTTGCCTGACGAATACCGATGATTCACCAGCGGGCGCGTCCGGCTCTGGCTCGAATCGATGTAGTAACGGAAACCGTTTTTTTCCAGTGTATTAATAATAGAAGCCAGCCCCTGCGGATGATCTACGTACGAATGATATTCAATGAAGACATTATGGACATTAGCCAGTGCATCATGACAATCGGCGATGACATCGGTTTCGGCTCCTTCGATGTCCATTTTCAGCATGTCAATCCGTGATTCCCGCAACAGGTAGTCGCGTAGCCGTACCGACGGCACCAGCGTTTTATCGCTTTCGGAGAAAATCGAGGCGGCATCTGCATCGCCGCTGCCAAACGAAACCCCGTCGTTATGCGTCCAGACCGCTTTATTCACAATCTCAACGCCGCGAAGATTATTCTGCCGCAGGTTTTGGGCCAGTACCTGCCCGATATGAGCATCGGCCTCAAACGCGATGATGCGGGCGTCGGGATATAGCTGCTTGAAGTAGGTAATGCTCGTGCCGATATTTGCCCCGCAATCCAGAATGACCGGCTGCGGGGTCGTTGCCTTGAAGCAGTAAAACTCGTCGGCAAAAATTTCCTTGATCTGCCAGACAAACGAAAATGCATCGGGTACATCGAAGCGGTAATTCCGGAAGGAGATCGTGGTCGGGCGGTTGCGCGGATAGCTCCCGTACCGGAACAACAGCCACATAAACCGGCGTCCGTCGGGATGAATCAGCGAGCGGTATAAATCTTTAAACAGAAATCGGATCAGCCACATAATGTATCTGGTAAGGCAGAAAGCCGCAGAGCAGGCTCAGCGGAATCGGCCAAAGTTAATCTTTTTCAACAGCCCGTGTACCATCTGATTTACATCGGACGACAGCCGTAGCCCGTAGACCAGGCCACCAAACAGGATGGTAATGAACGAAGAACGAACAAGGATATCAGCAATGATGTAGTTTGTACCGGTGCCGTAGGGATACCACACCGCCAGCGCAAAAACGCCGCCGGCAACCACGAGTACAGCCAGGTTATGCCACGTAAATGGCTGCATCCCGAATTTCGCCCAGACAAACACCGTCCGGGCCAGATTCCAGAGAGTAGTTGCCAGGGCAGCTGCAATGGCCACGCCGTTGATACCATACAAAGGCATCAGGATCAGGTTCAGGCCAATGGTTACGCCGATCAGCAACAGAAACAGGACAGAGTCAACAGCGTAGTAGCGGGAAGTGGCGGTGATGATGCCGTTGACGCCCGTTGCCATATCGACCAGTTTGCCCAGCCCAATCCAGACCACGACGTAGAAGCCTGCTTCGTAGCCAGGTTTCATAAACTGGACCAGATTCGGCATGTTGGCAACCACGCCCATGTAGACCAGACACCCGATTATCAGCTGGTTGAGGCAGCTGCGCTTGTAGACATCGGCAATGTGGTCGAGGTCGTTGCGCTTCCAGGCTTCGGCGATAATCGTATAGGCAACCTTTGACAGAGCGGTGGCCGGCAAGGCAATGGCAACCCCGAAGTAGGACATCGTGCTGTAGATACCTGTGTCGGCAAGGCCCTGCCCGTCGTTGACCATCACTTTATCAATTGCCAGAATAATGCTTGATGACAGGGCGGTCATGAGCGTCAGGCCGGCATACCGGATCAGCTCTTTGCGCATGGCGGGGTTAACCGACACATAGGCCGGATTGAGCGCCAGCCCGTGATGTTGCACCACGCGGGTGATCATCAGCGCTGTCTGCACAAAATAGGCCCCCAGCCAGACCCACATGAAACCGACAAAACCGACAACTCCGGAGTAGTAGAGACCAATGGCGCCCAGCACCAGCAACCGCTGAAAAAACTGTTGCAGAAACGTGCCGGAGACGGAGTCGTACAACAGCCGCGCGTAGTTATCGAAAATGCTGAAAAAGACAGTCAGCAGTGTCAGCGGAATCAGCAGATAGTAGTAATCCACAAACAGCTTCGACTCTTTGCTATAGCGCTCAATGACCCAGTCGCGGGCCAGAAAAAGGCCGAGGGCACAGAGCGCAAAACCGATCAGGGTCGAGAGGCATACAATGAGCAGATAGCCGTTGTGCTGCCGTTCGGCATCGCGGAAGTACGGGAAATACCGCGTACCGGCCCCGTTGAGGCCGAGGTTCACAAACTGCGCCAATACAACGGCAATGGACGGCAATAAGCCGAGAAGACCAACCTGATCGGTTTCAAGTACCTTAGGAATAATGATGCCGGTCGTAACAAAACCAACCGCAATCCCCGCATACGCAAAAACCGAACTCCAGATCGTCTGACGAATGATGATACCCATGAAGTAATGGGTGAAAGGGTGAAAGAGCGAAAGAGCGGATGAAATGTCCACTCTTTCACTCTTTCACCTTTTCACTAATTAAGCAGGTCCCACCGCAGGGCGGTGCCGGCGGGGATGTCCTGTGTGGCTACGGAGTTAAGAACCTGATCGTAGTAGCGGGTATGCAGCCCGTTGGCCGGCCGGATGCTCCGGACGTTTTCGGCCGTAAACGGCTCCCCGGTCCTGATGTCTTTGACCACATACAGCGACCGTTTGAACTGAAGGCTTTTCTGTTCTTTCGGCGTCGGGGTATAGTTAATCTGACCCATGGCCAGAAACGCCCGTTCGGTTTCCGTCACCAGACTTTGCAGCTCGTGAGGTTCGAGGGAGAAAGCCGAGTCGACACCGCCATCCGCGCGGCTGAGCGTAAAGTGTTTTTCGATGACGACCGCGCCCAGCGCCACGGCCGCTACCGCCGCGCCAATGCCCATCGTATGGTCCGACAAACCGGTGTAGACGCTGAACAGGTCGCGCATGTGCGGAATCGTCAGCAGGTTGGTGCTTTCGGGCGTGGCCGGATAGGTACTCGTGCACTTGAGCAGAATCAGGTCCTTGCAGCCATTGTCGCGCAGGACCTTCACCGATTCGTAGAGGTCCGCGAGCGTAGCAACGCCGGTGCTCATGATGACGGGTTTGCCGGTCTGTGCTACTTTTTTAAGCAATAGGTGGTCTGTGTTCTCAAACGACGCGATTTTGTACAGCGGTACATCCAGCGATTCCAGAAAGTCAACGGCCGTTGTGTCGAACGGGGAGCTGAAGGCAATCAGGCCGCGCTTTTTGGCGTGTTCGAAAATCGGCGCGTGCCATTCCCAGCGCGTATAGGCTTCCTGATAGAGTTTATACAGGTTTTTGTCGGCCCACAGCGATTGATTGTCGCGGATATAAAATTCCTCCGACTGTCCGTTGAAGGTGATGGTATCAGGGGTATACGTCTGGAGTTTGATGGCATGGGCGCCGGCGTCGGCCGCTGCATCGACGATGGCCAGCGCACGTTCCAGCGACTGGTTGTGATTGCCCGACATCTCGGCGATAATAAACGGCCGGTCCGAGGAGCTGATGGTATAATTGGCAACCTGAATGGGTTGATTCATAGCGAAAAAAACTAAAAAGGCACCGTGTGCCTTTCAGAATCAAAAAAGCATAACGCCGGGTTCCGTCCGGCCTGCAAAATTACGAAGTTTGGCGAAGATGTACTAGTTTGCTGTCAGCACACGGGCTTTACCTAAGCTTTTAAGTGTTTCAGCTAAAGTAAATCAATTTGGAGAGTGAATCCGGAAATAGCCGTTTAAGCTGACCGGTGTTCAAATGAATATACCACATAGCCACATAGGGCACAAAAGAGCGTAAAAAAGCTTTGTTTTCTATGTGGCTATGTGGTAAAATGACCTTTAATGAGGTCTTAATAGTCCTGATAATTAGCTGACTAATCCCCGTAAATCTTCTTCCGCATCGCCTCCCGGTAAATCGCCCATTCGTCGCGGAGCATGGCCAGCCCCACGACATCCTGCCAGCGGCCCTGTTTCCGGACGTGCTGGCGGTAGTAAGCTTCCCGGCGGAATCCGAATTTTTCGTGCAGTGAGATGACCTTATCGTTGAAGACAAAAACCTCACACCGCAGCTTATTCAGTTTGAGCTCCTGAAAGACATACTCCAGCACATTGTATTCAATTTTTGAGCCGATACCACCCCCGCGAATGGCCGTATCGCCGAGATAAAATGCCCAGTAACAACTGCTGAATGTCTGACTGATGCCGGTCAGCGAGGCCAGCCCGATTTTCCGGTCGTTGTACTCAATGATCCAGTATCTTGACGACGGATCATCCTTGATTTTCTGATACCAGTTTTCCTGCTGTTCAGCAGTGATCTCAGCCTCGGTGTACATGTACTGGCTGACGTCGGGTGAGTTCCGCCAGGTGCGCACCAGGTCAATATCG
>NZ_CAMFHL010000301.1 GCF_945952095.1 uncultured Arsenicibacter sp.
GAGTACATAAAAACAGACGAGACAAAGAAGTTTTTCAAGGCTGCCATCCGCTACCTGAAGGAAAATCCGGATAAAAAATTGCGGCTTACCGGTTTTACCGACGACCAGGGCCCTGACGACATTAATTTAAATCTGTCGAAGAAGCGGGCCGAGTTTGTGAAAATGCGCCTTAGTAAGGTTAACGTGCCTGGCGATCAGGTGCAGGTTGAGGCCAAAGGTGAGGCGAACCCTAAAATGCCAAATACGACCGAAATTGGCCGGAAAGCTAACCGGCGGGTTACTGTTGTTGTGATTAAATAAACTATTTCAAGTTAATACGTATATGTTTACTCTAAATCCACACAATCTGGCTGATGCCATGCTACACCACGGCATTATGCTGCTGGTAGCAGCGGTCATCGGTTTCATGATTGGGTTTATCTCGCAGAAAAGCATGATCAGACAGCTGGAGGGTGATCTGGCCATGGCTGAACGTGAGCTTGATTTGTGTGTGCGGGGCTCCGGTTTACCGACTAACATCGGCCTCGACGAGGCTGCCGTACTGACCCGGATACGGGCGCGGGCATCTGAACTGAATTTTGAACGGATCGGGCGGGCCTCAGAGCTCGACGCCGATGACTTAAAGGCAATTAACGGAATCGGTCCGTTTCTGGAGCGCAAACTGAACGCAGCGGGTATCTACACCTGGCAGCAGGTGTCCAGCTTTTCGAAACAGGACATTGATAAAATTAACGAAATCATTGAGTTTTTCCCGGGTCGCATCGAGCGCGACAACTGGGTTGGTCAGGCCCTTGATTTGTACAAACGGAAGCAGTAACCCAATGCCTTAACTTTTACCCGTATGTTTGGATTAGATCCGCTCAGTCGTCCGGTTGCTATTATTGAAATAGTACTTCTGCTTTCCGGAGCTGCTTTTGCCGGCTGGCTTATTGCCCGCCTGATCATGAGTGCCCGGATTAAGGCATTACAGAATGAAATTGCCGGAAAAGAAGCATCCCTTGCCGAATGCCGCCGTACCAAGTCGCCCTCGGTTACAGCAAGCGTAACAACGCCGTCGCCGTCGGTTCCGGTACCGACAACCAAAAATACCCGGCCGGTAATCGCCGAAGTCGTGTCGCCAACCGTGACAATGCCCAGTCAGACGGTTATTGCCGATCCGTTAACGACAAAGGTAACCGAAACACCTGTTATCCCGCCGGTACCGGAGTCAGTACCCCAAACACCGGTGGTTCCCAAAGCAGCCGTTCCGGCAACACCGCCGCCAACCGGCAACTCGGAGTCAGCCATTCTCGCCAGAATAGCCTTACGCGCCTCAGAACTCAATTTCGACCGGATCGGTCATGCTGGTCCGCAGGAAGCCGATAACCTGAAGGAAATTAATGGCGTTGGCCCCTTTCTGGAGCGTAAACTGCATAGCCTCGGCATCTATACGTTCCGGCAGATTGCCAACTTTACCAAAGAAGACATTAAAAAGGTTAACGAAATTATTGAGTTTTTTCCAGGCCGGATTGAGGGCGACGACTGGGTCGGACAGGCCAAAGCATTTGCTGAATTTAAATCGCGGTAACCAGCCTTACGCAGCTTCGCTGAGTAGTTGTTCAACAAGACGCGGCAAACCGGTTGACGCAGGTTCCGTAATAAACGTAACGTTTTTCCGGTTCCGGATCTCGGGCGTATTCGGGTCAACGACATAAACCGGCACACCCGGACGAACGGCATAAACCAGCCCCGCAGCAGGATAAACCGCCAGCGAAGTACCGACAACAATCAGGATGTCAGCCCCTTCGGTAATATCCATGGCGACATCCATCATGGGAACGGCCTCGCCAAACCACACAATATGCGGCCGGAGCTGCGATCCGCGCTCACAACGGTCTCCCATTTTAATTTCCCATCCGTCTATATCGTAGACCAGCGTCGGGTCATACGTGCTTCTGGATTTAGTCAGTTCCCCGTGCAGGTGCAACACATTGGCCGATCCGGCTTTTTCGTGCAGATTATCCACGTTCTGCGTGATAACCGTAACATTATAGCCACCTTCCAGCCTGACAAGCGCCCGATGACCGGGGTTCGGTTCGGCCGCCAGGGCCTGTTTCCGGCGCAGGTTATAAAACTCCTGCACCAGGGCCGGATTTTTCCGCCAGGCTTCGGGCGTTGCGACATCTTCGATCCGGTAGTTTTCCCACAAACCGTTTGAATCACGGAACGTTGCCAGTCCGCTTTCGGCGCTGATGCCCGCGCCGGATAACACCACAATATTTTTCCGGTTTTCCATTCGCTCAGATGTTGGATTCAGCCGGCAATATACCAGTGTTCCCGTAAACAGAAAGCCTTTTTTTAGCACACAGCCCCCCAGAGAAACAAAGACTGCTTTTGCCAGGGCAGCTATGTGCTAAACGGTTAAATGAAGCTTAGAATCCGGCAGCGTCGTCGGCGCTTGGGCCATAGCTGCCCGGAATCGGAATGTCGAGCAGACGCAGGTAAACACCCAGCTGCGCCCGGTGGTGTGTGGTCTGGCTGAAGGCATGCCGGATAGTTTCCCCTTTGGTCAACTGTGCCAGCACTTTATCGCCATAGCGCATCTCCCAGGGCAGATCAAGCTGTTCTTCACTAACAGTGGCCAGTGTCTGACGCCCTGACGCTGCTTCCCTGTCAAAAATGGCCAGCAGATCATCAGCGCTGCTAACCGGAGCCGGTTCATACGGATGGGCGGCAAAATCCAGTACATCAGTATCAACAGCCATCGTTACCCAGCCCGGAATTTCAGCGATGTGGGTGGCCAGCTGGCGGATGGTCATGCTCTTTGGATGGGGCTGCCAATCAAGTTTGTCCGCTGGAACAAGGGCCAGGAATTTACGGGTAGTTGCGGCCTCGGCCTCAAACTCTTGCTGAAATGCAGGGATGATTTTCATACTTGTCTTTGTTGTTTTTACAAAGGTACCCTCCCCTTGTGACAGCCCTATGTCAGCAGGATTGTCGTTTTTTTAATTTTCTTTGTAAATCAAGGCAACCAGCCGGCCATGCCTGACTGTTGCCACAACGCTGTATCCGGCACGTTTTCGAACGTAGCCTCTAACTAAAGCCCTTTTACGCCCATGAAAACACTTCGCTTGCTCCCGTTTCTGCTGCTGGCCCTGGCAGCCTGCCAAAGCAAACCCAAACAGGAAACTGAAACCAAATCGGCCGTTGCTAAAAATGACAGCGCTGCGGCGCTGGCCAAAAAGCCGGGCCCCGACGATCCGCGCTCAGCAGCCGACCGGCTGATCCGGGCGCTTTACTTTGAGCATAACAAAACGGACAACCCGTTCCGTGAAAAAAACCGTGAACTGATTGACCAGTATTTTGCGAAACCCCTGGCCAACCAAATCTGGCCAAAAGCCGATGCCCTGAAGGCCGGAAAGGTAAACCCGCTGTTCAACGCACCTGATAAAGCCATAACCAAAATATGGGTTAATCCGGCGGCGGTTGGCGGCACACGGGCCATTGTCTACGTCACCTTTCAAGACAGCGGCAAGGATCAGGAAATTAAAATTGATATGCAGCAGTTTGCCGGCCGATGGCGGATTACGGAGATGACTTATCCGGACGGTAAAACACTGACACAGACTGTTCAGTAATGCTGTAGACAGTGCATGGCATTTTGTTGTATACAGAAACAGACCCTCTGAACGGAATGATATTCCGTTCTACATACATATACTTGTGAAGGATTATCAACCAGAACTCAGAACCGTCGGTGTGACGCGCTATGTCACACCCCTGCGCGAAGGCGGATCGCTACCGGCGATTGCCGAGGCCGACGATGACTTTTTATACGTGCTGAAATTCCGGGGAGCCGGTCAGGGAGCCAAAGCGCTGATTGCCGAAATCATAGGCGGAGAGCTGGCCCGTCTGCTCGGTTTCCGGATTCCGGAAATTGTGTTTGCCAACCTCGACCCTGCTTTTGGCCGCACCGAACCCGACGAAGAAATTCAGGATCTGCTGAAAGCCAGCGTTGGCCTTAACCTGGCCGTGCATTACCTCTCGGGAGCGATTACGTTCGACCCTATCGTCAATTCGGCCGACCCGCTGCTGGCCTCGCAGATTGTGTGGCTCGACTGCCTGATTACCAACGTCGACCGGACAGCCCGCAACACCAATATGCTGATCTGGCACAAAGAACTGTGGCTGATTGATCATGGCGCCTCGCTGTATTTTCACCATACCGGCGGCGACTGGAAAGAGCACAGTCTCCGGCCGTTCGGTCAGATCAAAGACCATGTTTTATTGCCCAAAGCCTCGGAGCTGGAAGCCGTCGATGCGCAGTTTAAAGCCATCCTGACGCCCGACCGTATTCAGGCCATTGTGGCCCTGCTGCCCGATGAATGGCTACTGGCCGACCCGAACGTTGAGTCGGCCGAAAGCCAGCGGCAGGTATATGCTCAGTTTTTAGATTCACGGATTGCCCATTCCGACGTATTTGTAAATGCCGCGCAGTATGCCCGAAAGACACTTATTTGAGTATGCCGTCATTCGCGTTGTACCCCGTGTCGAGCGCGAAGAGTTTATGAACGTCGGTGTGATTTTGTTTTGCCCGTCACAGGGTTTCCTGAAAACGGTGTATACCATTCCCGAAGACCGGTTGCGGGCCTTTGCGCCGTCGCTGGATATCGACGAGCTACGGGCCCGTTTGCAGGCGTTTGAGCGCGTCTGTGCCGGCCGGTCGCAGGGCGGGCCGATCGGGCAGCTGGCCATCGCCTCACGGTTCCGGTGGCTGACGGCTATGCGGAGTACGGTCGTCCAAACATCAGCCGTTCACCCCGGTCTGTGCACCGATCCGGCAGAAACCACAAACCGGTTATTTGATCAATTAGCGGGGTAATGTTTCGGCGTCCATCTGCGACTGTTTTTCGGTGTCGCGCATGCGCAGGCTGACCCAGAGCGAAATAGCGGCGCAGGCGGTCAGGTACCAGTAAAACCACGTGGCATGCCCCATTTGCTTGAACAGCAAGGCCACGTACTCGGCCGTTCCGCCGAACAGGGCAACGGCCAGCGCATACGGCAGACTGACACCCAGCGAACGGATATTGGCCGGAAACGGCTCGGCTTTGATAATGGCCGAGATGGACGTGCACATGCTCAGAATCATTAACGCCAGCGTGATCAGCAGCGTTGCGAACCAGAAGCTGTGTGTTTCGCCCAGCAGCATCAGGATCGGTATGCTTGTCATGACGCTCAGCACACCGTAGATGATCATCATGCGCTTCCGGCCAATCCGGTCGCCGAGCATACCCATAAACGGCTGGGCAATCATAAAGACGATCAGTGAAATAACGGCAATCGTAGTGGCATCGCTCTTGCTGAATCCGGCGGTGTTGACCAGATACTTCTGCATATACGTTGAGAAGGTGTAGTAGGAGACCGTCAGCCCCAGGGTTATGCCCACGACCAGCCGCGTTTCGCCGCTGTATTTTACCAGCTCCTGCAAGGTGCCCTTGCGGCTGTCGTCGACCTGTTCCTGCTTAAACGATTCGGTTTCTTCGATGCCACGGCGCAGGTAAATGGCCGACAGCGCCAGCAACGCACCGATGCCGAACGGGATGCGCCACCCCCATTCTGTTAACTCCTCAGGGGTCAGCAGCCAGCGTTGCAGGATCATGAGCACCGCCAGCGCGACCAGCTGCCCCATGGTTGTTGTTATATACTGAAAGCTGGAATAAAACCCGCGCAGGTGCTTCGGTGCCATTTCGCTCAGGTAGGTTGCCGCCGTACCGTATTCGCCCCCAATGCTGATGCCCTGAATCATCCGGGCCAGTACCAGCAAGATCGGGGCAAACAGTCCGATCCGGTCATAGCCCGGGGCCAGCATGATCATCAGCGACCCGCCGCTCATCATCAGTACCGACAACGTCAGGGCCGATTTACGCCCGCGCCGGTCGGCATAAGCACCCATGATCCAGCCGCCCACGGGTCGCATCAGAAAGCCGATGGCAAAGATACCGGCGGTATTCAGGAGCTGGGCGGTTTCGTCGCTCTGCGGAAAAAAGGTACCGGCGAAATACAGCGAAAACACGGAATAGGCGTACCAGTCATACCATTCGACGAGATTGCCGATGGAGCCTCCCAGAATGGATTTGAGTTGAAAGCGGGTTGTTGATGGCGTATCAGGTTGTGTCATACAGTACATGGGTAATGAATCAGGCCCAATGTACAATGAACGGGTCTGATAATCCATGCAGACGCAGGTATTCGATGCGTAAATTCTGGAAACAGCGCATCTTTTCCGTTCCGGTAGCCAATACTTTTGTGTTAAGTAAAACAATAGTGTTGTTTCAGTTTATCTTGTCTACCGCTTAAGTGTATATTTGTGGCCGCCATCCGTAATCAGCTTTACATTTACCCATATGGGCAGTATCCGTATACTAAAAACCCGCCATTTTCTGTTTATTTTAGTCATTTGGTGCATCTCTATTACCGGTTTATCGGCACAGACGACCCGCTTTGTATCAACTACCGGTGTCAACAGTAATCCTTCAACAGCGACATCATGGGCAACCAGTACAACTGACTTACAAGGAGCCATCAATGCCAGTAGTCCGGGTGATCAGGTATGGGTAGCACAGGGCACATACAAGCCCGTAGTAGTAAGCGGCACCGCCAGCCGCACCGTCAGTTTTTCGATGAAAAACGAAGTAGCTATCTACGGCGGGTTTTCGGGCACTGAACAAGTACTGTCACAACGTCCACGGATTAATCCGGCAACGGGTCTGCCAGGTAGTTCAACCCTCAGCGGTGATATTGGCACATTAACTGATCCGTCTGATAATTGTTACCATGTCTTGTATAACGCCGGCGAGCTCACTGGTAAAACGATCCTGGACGGTTTTGTCATTGCTTTTGGTAATGCTAATGGTACAAGCGGAAGCATCTCCTATGGCGGCGGGCTATACCATAGCGCCGTATATCCGGTAACGAGTATCCCGACAATCAGCAACTGCCTTTTTACGGAAAATTATGCGACCTATGGCGGAGCCATTTTTAACCTGGCGACTGCCGCCGTATTGAACGGACAAGGAGGCAATGCCAGTCCGGTATTCACGAATTGTGGGTTTATCAAAAATACCTCCCGCCATCAAGGAGGTGCTATCTACACGGCTGCTTATGAACGATCGGCCAAAGCAAATCCCACATTGGTTCAATGTACGTTTTTGTATAATTCTTCCGACGCCGGCGGAGCCATTGCCAACGTCAGTACTTCTTCTAACGCAACTGCTAACCCAACGCTGACAAACTGTATCTTTCACTATAACTCGTCATTCCGCGGTGCAGCAGTGTATAATGATAGCGGCTTCAAAGCAACCAGTAAGCCTGTTTTAACGAACTGCTCCTTTTTCAACAATACGACCAACAGATCGGGAACGGCTGCCTTTTACAATGAGTCCTATCAGGGTGACTCAAGCCCCTCCTTTACAAACTGTTCATTTTACAATAATGAAGGGGCTGTTTATAACTACCACAACTATGCAACAAAGCTCGAAGCAGTTTTGACCAATTGTGTTCTGTTTCAGAATGCCGGAAGTAAAACATTTTCAAATGTGTACGGCGGTACCATTAAGCTCAACTACAGCCTGATTGATACTACAGCGACTGGCTATACTGCGGTAAACAGCCTGACAACTACGGTTTCTCCCTTTCTGAACAGCATAAGTACCTTGCTTTCACCTTGTTCGCCGGCTATTAACAGCGGCCTGAACACTGCTACGGGTCTGACAGGCATTACAACCGACCTGGCCGGCAAGCCTCGTATCAGCCAGAATCAGGTAGATATGGGCGCTTACGAAACAGAAACCAGTTCAGCCATCCGCCAGCGACGGCTGTATGTCAACGCCGCTGCTACCGGCTCAAATTCAGGCCTGGATTGGGAAAATGCCTTTACCGATTTGCAGGCGGCTCTGTTTTATCCCTGTATTACCGATACAGCTGAAATATGGGTAGCTAAAGGGATATATAAACCGACGGCCACCACCGATAAAAAAATCAGCTTTGCCTTGCGGAATAACGTTACCATCTACGGTGGTTTTTCCGGCCATGAAAACCGGCTGAGCGAACGTCAGCCTATGGACTTATCGCAGCCGCTTAACACAACCCTGAGTGGAAACATTGGTGCCGAAAACAATCTGTCGGATAATAGCTACCACGTTTTCAATAATCCGACCGGACTGAACGCATCTGCCATAC
>NZ_CAMFHL010000302.1 GCF_945952095.1 uncultured Arsenicibacter sp.
GCGTGCCATCGACGACAAACAACCGGATACCCTGGCCAACCTGCGGAGCAGCCAGCCCGATTCCCGACGATGCGTACATCGTCTCAAACATATCGTCACTGAATTTTTTTACATCGATCGTGCCGGGTTCGATGTCTTTTGCCGGCTTCCGTAAAACCGGATCGCCATACGCAACAATTGGAAGAATCATAATAGGACAAATGTGTGTCGTCTGATAGCAGTCAGTGAAGAGGTTCTATCGGGCGCACTATTTTTTGCTTTCCATGAACGACTGTAAAATAATGGTGGCAGACACCTTATCGATGTTGCCTTTTTCGCGCCGGTCTTTCTTTTTGGTACCTCCGGCAATCATTGCCTGCAAGGCCATTGACGACGTAAACCGCTCATCGTGAAGATAAACGGGAATTTGCGGCAAAGCGTTCTCCAGCCGGGTTACAAACTGACGGACCCGTGGCGTGTTATCGGTATCAGTGCCATCCAGCCGGGTCGGCATCCCGACCACGAAGGCTTCAACGGCTTCGGTTCCGGTGTATTTTTTCAGGAAATCGAGCAGCTGATGAGTCGGGACGGTGTCGAGGGCGGTGGCAATAAGCTGCATCGGGTCGGTAACTGCGATCCCGGTGCGTTTGGTGCCATAGTCGATTGCTAAGAGTCTTGCCATAGAATCCGCAAAGTTACACGTTTGCCCGCGTTAACCCAACCCGTCAGGCAATATGAGCAGCCGCTTCCGGCAGGATATGCCCGGTTTTCGGGCGAAGGGAATTGATGTATCTTTGAAAAAAAAGTACCATGGCAAAAAATCTGGTCCGGTTCGATTGGGCGATGAAGCGGCTGCTGCGTAATAAAGCCAATTACGTAGTCCTGGAAGGCTTTTTATCGGAACTGTTGCGCGAAGACATTCAGATTGAACAGATTCTGGAAAGTGAAGGCAACCAGGAGGATGAACTGACGAAGTTTAACCGGGTAGATATGCTGGCCCTGAACAGCCGGAAAGAACTGGTGATTATTGAACTGCAGAATAACAGCGAAGCTGATTATTTTCAGCGGATGCTGTTTGGTACATCCAAAGCCCTGACCGACTATTTTCAGCTCGGCGACTCCTACAGGAGTGTCCGGAAAGTGTACTCAATCAATATTGTCTATTTTGATCTGGGACAGGGTGACGATTATGTGTATCACGGTAAGAATGAGTTTGTGGGCATCCATAATGGCGATGTATTGGGACTATCGGCCCGGCAAAAATCATCATTGGGCTATGAGCACGTTCACCAGATTTATCCTGAATATTACATCATCAAAGTAAACCGGTTTGATAATGTGGCCAAGGATACCCTGGACCAATGGATTTATTATCTGAAAAACAATCAGGTAAAGGATGAATTCAATGCAAAAGGGCTTGAAAGCGTCCGGCAACGGCTCGATTTTGATGCGCTTACACCCGACGAAAAAGCGGCTTACAGAAGAACGCTGGAAAATACGAGTATTGAAAAAGATGTTATGGAGACGGCAAGGGTAGAAGGTGTTCAGGAAGGTCAGTTGCAGAAATCGCGCGAAGTTGCCCGTAAGATGAAACAGGATGGCATGCCGGTTGACCTGAATGTAAAATACACCGGTTTGTTTCCGGATGAAATTGAGTTGCTTTAGCGAACCTGGCTGACCAATATGACCCAAACGCTTGACCTGCGCATCACCCGCATTGAGGCTGAAACAGCCGATACCAACAGCTATTACCTTGAATCAGCCGACGGACAGCCGGTGGCTTATCTGCCCGGGCAGTTTCTGACCATTATCCTGCACCCGAAAGGCGGCGATGAGGCCATTGAGCACGAAGTGCGCCGGTCGTACTCGATTAGTTCAGTTCCCGGCGAACCCCTCCGCATTACCATCAAACGGGTTGAAAACGGAGCGATTTCCCGTTACCTGCTCAACACGCTGCGGATTGGCGACGAGATCCGGTGCCTGGCTCCGGCCGGCCGGTTTACCCTCAGCCAGATGGGCGATACCGAACCGCAGGACCTGCTGTTTGTGGCGGCCGGCAGCGGTATTACGCCGGTGCTGAGCCTGATTAAAGCCGCGCTGACCACGACCTCTGCTACGAAACTGACCCTGCTCTACAGTAATACCCGCGAACGGAGCATTATTTTCCGGGAGGAGCTTAATACGCTGGCAGCGTTATTTCCGGACCGTTTCCGGCTGATTCATCTGCTTAGCCAGCCAATACAGGATGGGGAGGGACTGAATGGTATTGTCCGGACGGGCCGGCTTAATAATGTGTTGCTGGAAACCTTGTTACCCACGCTGTTACACGGGCCGCTTGCGGCGGCAGAATGCTACGTCTGCGGCCCCGGCGATTACATGCGGATGGTGCAGTTTACGCTGGTGTTCAGCGGTATGCGGGCGGCGCAGATTCACAAGGAGAATTTTGTGGTGGAGCCGCTCTTTGTCAGTGCTCCGCCCGTTCACTCGGTTGATCGTATGGTCCGGCTGTTGTTTGCTGATAAAGAAACGGACATCCTGGTTCCTGCCTATAAATCGATTCTACAGGCTGCGCTGGATGAGGGCATTTCACTGCCGTACAGTTGTCGCGGCGGGCGTTGCTCAACCTGTGCGGGGCGCTGTACATCGGGGCAGGTGCACATGACGATCAACGATGTTCTGACCGAACGCGACCTGCGCGAAGGCTGGGTGCTGACCTGCACCGGCTATCCCGAAAGTGACGATGTGGTCATTGTGTTCTGACCCTGTGTTGGTTGAACGTCGCGGGTGGGTATGTCGATGATGACCCGTGTGCCTTTGCCGGGTTCGGTAATCCAGATTATTTTTCCGTGCAGCATAGCCACTCGTGCTTCAATGTTGCCGATGCCCAGACCGCGCTGGCTGAGATCATAATCAAACCCCGTGCCGTCGTCCTGATATTCGAGCAGTATGCTGTTTTCCTGGCCTTTTATCAGCAGGTCAATCTGCGAGGGGGCGGCGTGTTTAAGTGAGTTATTCAGCAGTTCCTGCGTGATGCGGTACAGCATCAGCGCCGTCCGGTGGGGCAGGGTTTCGGGTGCCTGATTGAGCGTCAGGTGCGCCTGTACGGCCTCCACTGCATTGATGCGGCCAAACAGTTCTTCCACGGCCGCGACATAGCCGTATTGTTCCAGCGTGCGCGGATCAAGTTTCCGGAGCAGGTTCCGCACATCACTGATGGTATCATTGATCAGCCCGAACATGTTGGTCTTTATCCCCAGCACATCCGGCGATTGCTGCAAATGCTGCACCAACTGCGACGCATAGAGTTTCAGGGTCGCCAGACGGGTGCCGATTTCGTCGTGCAGGTCGCGGGCAATGTCTTTCTTCACCTGCTCCTGAATATCGTAAGCCAGTTGCAGCCGTTCGGCCTGTTGCCTGCGCAGGTCGTTTACCCGCCGTCTGAAAATGCTGTAAATCAGCGTACCGATAACAACCAGCATCGTCAGGATAAACGGTGCCCTGAGCCAGAATGGCGGCCGGACATGAATGTGCAGCTGCCGGATGTGGCCGCTCCAGTGTTTATCCTTGTTGGCGGCCCTGACCATAAACGTATAATCGCCGGGCGGGATGTTGGCATACCGGACATAGTTTTTAGTACCGGCCTGCACCCACCAGTCATCGTAGCCGGAGAGTTGATACTGATATACATTCTGGCCGTTACTGAAATAGTCGATGGCGGCAAACTCAAGCGAAAAGGTATTGTCGGCATACGAGAGCTCAATCGATGGCACTTCTCCGACGTAGTGGTCGGTCATGTATGGTTCCTCCTTCACCTTCAGGTCATAAATATGGACTTTCGGGTTGAAAAGACTGCTTCGGTAATGAGTTGGCCGGAAGTAGTTAAAGCCGTTGACCCCGCCGAAATAGAGTTTGCCGTCGGTGGTTTTCAGGTAGGCATTCCCGTTGTATTCATACCCTTGAAGGCCATCGGTCAGGGTAAAATTGGTAAAGGTCTCTGTCCCCGGATCAAACCGGGCGATACCACGGTTCGTGCTCATCCAGAGGCATTTGTGATCGTCCATCAGCGTGCCGTAAATAAAGGCATTGGCCAGTCCGCTTGATTCGGTGAAGAGCTTAATCCGTTTGGTCTGCTGGTTGTAGGCACCAAGGCCGCGGTCTGTTGCGATCCAGGTGGTGTGCCGCGTGGTATCGTTGAGCATATTCAGAACGGTAAACCCTTTCAGTCCCAGCCGCAGCAGCTTCCACGGTCCGGTCTGTCCGGCTGCCGGCAGCTGATAGACCATAAACCCGTTCAGATACGTGCCTACCCATAGCTGCCGGTTGCGTGTATCCAGATGAAGCGAAAAGATGTTTTTGCCGGATAATACCGGTGCTTTCGACCAGCTGCTGGTGGGAACATCGAGCAGATACAGGCCGTCTTCCGTTGCTGCCAGCAAGGTGGCAGGATCCAGACTACACATATTCCGCACATAATTGGCGGCCACCAGACTATTGTAGTTATCTGGAAAATCGATGCGTGTAAAATGCTTTGACGCCGTTGAGTATTTCAGTACACCGCCGATGCTGCCCACCCAGATACGGCCCCAATCGTCGCGGAGCAGGCTTTTAACAGGGTTGTAGGTAGGCAGATTCTGGCGCTGGGCATTCAGTTTAAACCGGTCGACAATCTGGTAACTCATCGGATCGAAGACATCAATCCCGCCCTCATTGGCAACCCAGATGCGGCGTGGGGTCTCTTCCATAAAGCTGCGGACGGTATAATTGGTCAGCTGCTGTCCGGCGGGTACCATGTCGTTCTGACTTTGTTTGGTCAGGCCGCCAAACAGAAAGGCATTCGGAATAATTTTAGCCAGTCCGTCAGGATCAACGTTGGCCCAGACGACGTTATGGTCGTCAACAAATACCTTGTTGATCTCAAAATCAGTGAGCCGACGGCTGTTGTTCGTAAAGCGGGTAAACTGCCGGAAAAGCTGCGCCCGTTTGTCGAACAGCAGTAACCCGTCAGATTGGGTGCCCAGCCAGAGTCCACCGCTGTGATCTTCGTCCATACTGAAGACGGGGCTCATCGGGCGGTTGGCGAAGGCGTGGTAGGTCTGCACCTGACACTGCGTATAATCCAGCCGGATGAGGCCGTTGGAGGTACCCAGCCAGGCCGTTTTCTGGTCTTTATCGAGCAGAAATGAAAAGATAGCCTGCGGGTCGCCAACCTGATTGTCGGGCCGGTCGCTGAAGTAGGCGTAGGTTTTCCGTTCGGCGAGGTTATAGCGCAGCACGCCTTTCGGGGCATGAAGCCAGACATCACCGGAGGCCGTCCGGGTGGTTGAGCTTTGCAGGTCGTATTCCCGTGTGGGCCGTAACGCGGGGTTAAGGATTGTTTTCCGGAGCGTATGCCAGTTGATAGCCACAAGCCCTTCAAGGTCGCTCAGGTACAGTACGTCCTCCTGATCGCTGTAGAATGGTAATGTGCGGTTCGAGAGGCTGTTGCCGTTGGGAGCCGTGGCCTGAATGCAGTCGAAGCGGCTGCTGAGGCGGTCGTACCGGTTGAGACCTTCTTCGGTTCCGATCCAGAGGTTGCCATCCGGGGATTCGACAATGCCGAAAATATTTACCCCCAGAATAGATCCGTTACTGGTCTGCACGCTCTGGCGGCCGTGGTTTTTGGAGCCACTGGCCGTAACCTGCTTCGGAAAGCGGGCGTCGGGCCGGAACGTTTTGAAGTGCTGGCCATCGTACCGGTTCAGTCCGTCCTGCGTACCCAGCCAGAGAAACCCGCGGCTGTCTTTGTAAATGTAATAAACCGAGCCTTGCGTGAGTCCTTCGGCAACACCGATATGGTCAATACGGAAAGCCTGTGCCCCGGCCAGCCGTGTCAAAGCGGTTAACCAGAGAAGCATCAACAGATAGCGCAGGATATGACGTCGATGTGCCGGCATGCGGGGGTAAAGCTGGGTTCGTGGTACTTTACTGTTGCCTTCAATGCCTTGAAAAGTAACAAAACCGTCAGAAAATGACAAACTTAGATAGAGATTTCGCCCTGGATTATAAATCTGTCTAATTTAGAGGAGAAATTAATTTTACCCTCAACTCGCTTCATCGATGCGTATTTCCAACTTTATTGCCTATTCGTTGATGTTAACGACTTCTGCAACACTGGCCCAGCAAGGCCCCCTGACGTATCCGCAAGCCCGTAAAACAGATCAGACTGATAACTACCACGGTACCGTCATTGCGGACCCGTACCGCTGGATGGAAGATGACCGCTCGGCCGAAACGGCGGAATGGGTTAAGGCCGAAAACAAGGTGACCTTCGCCTATCTGGATCAGATTCCGTACCGGAAGCAGCTACAGGACCGCCTCGAAAAGGTCTATAACTACCCGAAATATTCGGCCCCGTCGCGGAAAGGCGAGTGGTATTACTTTTACAAAAATGACGGCCTGCAGAACCAGTCGGTGCTCTACCGGCAAAAAGGCCTTGACGGGGCGCCGGAGGTGGTGATTGACCCGAACAAGCTTTCAGCCGACGGTACAACCCGCATGACCACCTTCGCCTTGTCGAAAAACGGTAAACATGCCGTCGTCGGAACGTCTCAGGGCGGCTCCGACTGGAATGAATACCGTGTGATGGACATGACAACAAAGCAGTACCTGAGCGATAAAATCGAATGGGTAAAGGTGTCGGGTGCATCATGGCAGGGCGACGGCTTCTACTACAGCCGTTATCCGAAGCCGGAAGGCAGCGCCCTGGCCGCTAAAAACGAGAACCATCAGGTCTTTTACCACAAGCTGAATACACCGCAGTCGGCCGACCGGCTGGTGTATGAAGACAAGGGCAATCCGCAGCGGTTTCATACGCTGGGTACGACCGAAGACGAGCGCTTTGCGATCCTGAACGTGAGTGACCGCGGAAAAGGGAAAGACGGTAACGCCCTGTTTTACATCGACGCCACAAAGCCGGCGCAACCCTTTACGCCGATTGTAGCCGACATCACCGATTTCAGCTACGGCATTCTGGATAACATCGGCGGGGATTTTCTGATCGAAACCAATGCCGATGCCCCGAACAGCAAGGTAATGAAGTACAGTCCGGCCACTAAGAAATGGACGGTGGTTCTGCCCGAGAAGCCGGAACCGCTGACCAGCTCGGGAACGGCCGGCGGTAAGCTGTTTGTGCAGTATTCGAAAGACGTTACATCGCGGGTGTATGTCTATGACCTCAACGGTAAGCTTGAAAACGAAATCCAGCTGCCGGGTATCGGAACCGCCAGCGGTTTCGGGGGTGAGAAAGACGATAAGTTTGTGTTCTACACCTTTACGTCGTTTACCTTCCCGCCAACAATTTACCGCTACGACATCGCTACGAAAAAAAGCACGGTGTTCCGCGAGCCGGAAGTTGATTTCCGCCCGACCGACTACGAAACAAAGCAGGTATTTTATACCAGCAAGGACGGTACAAAGGTGCCGATGTTTATCACCTACCGGAAAGGCATTAAACTGGATGGTACCAATCCGACCCTGTTATATGGCTACGGCGGATTCAACATCAGCCTGCCGCCGTCGTTCAACTCGCTGCTGATCCCGTTCCTGGAGCAGGGCGGCGTTTATGCACAGGCGAACCTGCGCGGTGGTGGTGAATACGGTGAGAAATGGCACGAGCAGGGGATGAAGCTCAAAAAACAGAATGTGTTCGACGACTTTATCACTGCCGGCGAATACCTGATTGCGCAGAAATATACCAGTCCGGCGAAACTGGCGATCCGTGGCGGGTCTAACGGCGGGTTGCTGGTAGGTGCCGTCATGAACCAGCGGCCTGACCTGTTCCGGGTGGCTATTCCGCAGGTTGGGGTTATGGACATGCTGCGTTTCCACAAGTTTACCATCGGCTGGAACTGGATTGCCGATTATGGCAGCAGCGATAATCCGGAAGAGTTTAAGGTACTGGCGGGCTACTCGCCGATCCATAACATCCGCGAAGGTGTAAACTATCCGGCAACGCTGATCACTACCGCCGACCACGACGACCGTGTTGTGCCGGCCCACTCGTTCAAGTATGCAGCCACATTGCAGGAGAAGTACAAGGGCAATAACCCGATGCTGATCCGGATCGATGTGAACTCAGGACACGGTGCCAGCAACACGAAAAAGAACATCGAAACAATGGCTGATATTTACGCCTTTACGCTCTGGAATATGGGCGTGAAGAGCCTGCGCG
>NZ_CAMFHL010000303.1 GCF_945952095.1 uncultured Arsenicibacter sp.
GTGAGTGGGTGCGGGTCATGTCCCGGCTTATCTATTACGATACCGACACGACCGTTACGGAATACTACATGACCGATGATTCGAAAACCCAGCTGAAAAATGTGTTGTGGGTAACCTCAAAATACATCAGTGTAGAAACCGGTAAGCGCATTCCGCACCATCCGGCGGTGATGGAGCTTCTGGAAGTCACGCAGGTGCCGCACCTTAACTTTCAGGAGCTCAACTTCAACGACCGCATCCGGGATATCAAAAACCGGCTCATACTATAACTGACTATGATTTTAATGATTGAATGATAGACTATGATTATTTCGATTGAATGATTAAGCTCAAAAAACATTCAATCACATAACTTTAAAAATCATAGTCCATCATTCAATCATACTAATCATAGTATTTAGTGACTGTCCCGCTTCACCACCGATCCCGACGAGCCTTTAAGGAAGTCGAGGTCAGCGCCTTCGTGGGCCTGCGTAACGTGGCGGATGTACATGCCGACGTAACCGCGATTATAGCCAAGGTCGATCGGTTTGAAATGGACGAGGCGGGCTGCAAGGTCCTGATCCGAAACGTGCAGGTGCAGGAGCCGCTGCTCAACATTGAGGGTGATGAGGTCGCCGTTCCGGACCAGCGCTAAGTTGCCGCCCACCGCCGACTCCGGAGAGACGTGCAGCACCACTGTCCCGAAGCCTGTTCCGCTCATCCGGCCGTCCGAAATCCGTACCATGTCGTGTACGCCCTGCGCCAGAATCTTTTTCGGCAGGGTCATGTTACCGACTTCCGGCATGCCCGGGTAACCTTTCGGACCGACGTTTTTCAGTACCAGTACACACGTCGGATCTACGTCCAGATCCGGATCGTCGATGCGGGCTTTGTAGTCGTCAATATTTTCGAAAACCACCGCGCGGCCCGTATGCTTCATCAGCGCAGGTGTGGCAGCCGAGGGCTTCAATACGGCGCCATTGGGGCAAAGGTTGCCTTTCAGTACCGCAATTCCGGACTCAGGTTTAAACGGTTCAGCGACCGAGGCAATAACGTCGCGGTCGTAGCAGGCCGCCTTTTCGGAGTTCTGACCGATGGTTTTGCCGTTGGCGGTGATGGCTTCGTTGTGCAGTACCCCCCGCAGCTCGCGGATGATGGCGGGAAGCCCGCCGGCATAAAACAGGTCTTCGACAAAGTGTTCACCCGAGGGTTGCAGGTTGGCCAGCAACGGGATATTGGCCGACAGCCGGTCGAAATCGTCAATCGTCAAATCGATACCAATCCGGCCCGCAATGGCGAGCAGGTGGATGATAAAGTTGGTTGAACCGCCCAGGGCGGCGTTCACCATGATGGCATTTTCAAACGCTTCCCGCGTCAGAATGTCTGAAGGCTTGCGGTCCTGGCGCACCATCTCGACAATCTGCATACCGGCCATGTGGGCCATTACTTTCCGGCGTGAGTCAGCGGCCGGAATCGTGGCGTTGTCAGGGAGGGCAAGGCCCAGCGATTCGGCCATGGCGGCCATGGTCGAGGCGGTCCCCATCACGGCGCAGTGTCCCTGACTACGGGCCATACAGGCTTCGGCCGTCACAAACTCTTCCTGCGACATAGCCCCTGTTTTATAGTCTTCGGCAAAGCGCCACAGGTCGCTCGTACCGATCTTGCGGCCCTGATAACGGCCGGCCAGCATCGGCCCGCCCGACAGCACAATACTTGGTATGTTTACGCTACAGGCACCCATAATGAGCGATGGCGTTGTCTTGTCGCAGCCGCACATTAGCACCACGCCGTCCAGCGAATTGGCCCGCAGGCTTTCTTCAACGTCCATACTCGCCAGGTTCCGGAACAACATGGCCGTTGGTTTAATCTGGCATTCCCCCAGCGACATCACCGGAAATTCCAGCGGAAAGCCACCCGCCTCCCAGATACCCCGTTTAACGGCTTCGGCCAGTTCGCGGAAATGGGCGTTACACGGCGTTAGCTCCGACCAGGTGTTGCAGATACCGATAACCGGTTTTTCGCCCGTAAACAAGTGATGGGGAAATCCCTGGTTTTTCATCCAGGCACGGTAAATAAAACCGTCCTTGCCGGTGCGGCCGAACCATTCCTGTGAGCGGAGTTTAGGATTTTGAGAGGATGCGTCGGTGGTTGACTCGTTTTTGTCAGTCGTACTCATACGGTAATAAGATCAGTAAGCGCGTTCTGTATAGCTATCAAAGAACGTACTGTGTTGAACTTACCCGGAGCGGGGAGATTATTAAGCGCAATGACTCGCGTAGAGCACTAACGTTTTCCTGTACTTGCGAGGTACTCTTCGGCTGTCATTACCGGAATAAGTGACTCTTTGAAGTCTTTGGCATTTCGGGTGAGGATGATATGGCAACTACATTTTAGTGCTGAAAAGTACTGTAAAGCATCTTCAAAATCAGTAAAGCCTGCATTGAGGCCTTTTTCAATATCGGTACTATCCAGACTGATAATATTTACAAGTAACCTGAACTGTCTCAGCCTTTCTGAAGCCTTTGATTTACCTTCTATTTTGGATAGGATATAATGTGCATTTGCGAAAGACAATGCTGAAACATAGAGCGTCAGCGTTTGCTGCTCAGCAAGGGTAGCTATCTTGGCAATTCCATCAAAAAAAGGCAAACGGTGCCCCAGTAAATCGAGCACAATATTCGTATCAAGAAACAAACGATCTTTCACTGATATTTTTCCCGGATAAAACGAGTATAGGCGTCTTTTGTGTCCAGATCAGCTGGCAGATCTATACCAGCTGTCATTTGCTGCACAAAAGGCGATATCTTAATTTCTTCGGATTGGGCATCTGACTCTTTGACTGTTAAAGATTTTAAATAATTTTCGACAAGCGCTGACAAACTTCTGTTTTGACGGGCAGCATACGTTTTTGCCTGCTGAATAACATCTTCTTCAATCTTAAGTGTGAGCTTAGTCTGCATATCGTGTGTAAAGTTGTACGTACGAAAATACAATAAAAGTACGTACTTTAAAACGATTGGCTGACAATTACAGGTATTCCGCGTGCATGATAATATCTACCCGGAATACCTGTAATTCAGTCAAAGTACCTTGAGTGCTGATTAATTTTCTGTATTGCCAGCCCCGGCCTCCGGTTTTGGCTTCGGCTTGCGGCGTTTGTTGCGGCGCTTCTTACGGACAGGAGCTGTACCGTCGGCTGTGACCGGAGCCGATGCATCGGAAGTACCTTCCGCGCGTTGCGACGGGGCAGTAACAGTTTCATTCCGGACTGCATCCGCAGCGGGCTGAGCCGGTGCATTGCCTTCGGCAGCACTGTTTCGTGGCTTGTTGTTATTTCCCCGGTTTGATTTAGGCCGTTTGTTATCCTGTCCCTGCGGTTGCATTTCGCCGGAGTCCCCGGGTCTCGGCTTATTCTTGCCGGTTTTCTTGCGGCCTTTCTGCTGCGGATCGCCCATGCGCCGGCTGTTAGGCTGGTAGGCCGGTGTATCGCCGAACTCAGCCGGAACCTCGCCTTTCGGAATATCCTCGCCCAGTAACCGTTCGATTGCCGACAGTTTGCGCTGCTCGGTCTCGCTCACAAACGTGTAGGCAATACCATCGGTTTCAGCGCGGGCCGTCCGGCCGATACGGTGGACATAATCCTCGCCGTCGTGCGGTACATCGTAGTTAATGACCAGGTTGATGTTGTCGATGTCAATACCCCGCGAAACAATGTCTGTTGCCACCAGAATCGGCAGCTGCCGGTGTTTAAAGCGGCTCAGCACCTGCTCCCGTTCACCCTGCTCAAGGTCAGAGTGAATGGCATCGGCCGCGAATTTCGCCTGTTTAAGTTCGAATACAAGCTGCTTTACATTTTCTTTCCGGGAGCAGAAAATAAGCACCGACGGGAAGTTATGCTGCCGCAGCAGGTACGCAATCAGCGGATTCTTCTGCCGCTGGTAAATGATAAAGGCTGCCTGCTTAATCCGTGTCGGTGGCTTCGAAATCGACAGCATGATCTCCAGCGGCTCATGCAGGATTTTCCGGGCCAGATCCTTGATTTTCGGCGGCATGGTAGCCGTTAAAAATAAGTTCTGCCGTTTCGGCGGTAAGTATGACAATATTTTGAGTATATCGCCGTGGAAACCCATATCGAGCATGCGGTCAGCCTCGTCGAGTACCAGAAACTGAAGGTGTTTGATACTCACATACCCCATATTGAGGTGGCTGATGAGCCGGCCGGGCGTACAGACAACAATATCAGCACCGGTGGTCAGGGCCCGTTGTTCCTTACTGAACGCGTTTCCGTCGGCCCCGCCGTAAATGGCAATTGAGCTGACGGGCGTAAAATAGGAGAAGCCCTCCAGGTTTTGTACGATCTGAATAGCCAGTTCGCGCGTCGGTACGATAACCAGTGCTTTCACTGATCCGTCGTCGCCGGCAGCGATACTGAGTTTATGAAGAATGGGTAACAGGTAAGATGCTGTTTTACCCGTTCCGGTCTGTGCCGAAACGAGAATATCCTGCCCCGCCAGTACTGCCGGAATAACCTGTTCCTGAACAGGGGTTGCCGTTTGGTAGTTCATGGCGTCGATGCCTTCCATTAACTGGTCATCGAAGCCAAATTCTGAAAATTTCAAGATAAACGTGCGAGAATGGTTTACGTTGCAGTAAAGTAATAGTTTTTTACCGAAAGTCCTATTCCTAACAAAATCAAACCAGTTTAGAACAATACCGTTATAATCCTACATTTGGTCAGATGGTACATCCGTCAGACACCCAACCACTACACAAATTTTATGTCGAAAACCAACACTAAACCAGATGATGCGGAACCAGAGAAACCGGTAATCACCAGGCGGTTAGATCAGGTTTTTCTGGATCTGAATGACGTGGCACAGTTTGTGGCACGCTTCTTCAGGGAGGTGTTTGTACCTCCTTATGAAGGCAAGGAAATCATACGTCAGTGCTATGCAGTAGGGTATAAATCACTCGGATTAATTTCGTTAACGGGGTTTATTACCGGCATTGTATTTACCAACCAGTCGCGGCCGTCGCTGGCTGAGTTCGGGGCAACCTCGTGGCTGCCGTCGCTGATTGCTATTGCCCTTGTGCGGGCACTTGCCCCGCTGGTAACGGCACTGATTGCCTCCGGAAAGGTTGGCTCAAACATCGGGGCCGAACTGGGTTCGATGCGCGTGACCGAGCAGATTGATGCGATGGAGGTATCAGCGTCAAACCCGTACAAGTTTCTCGTCGTTACGCGGGTGCTCGCTACAACCGTGACGATCCCGGTGCTGACCATGTATACAACCTTTGTTGGCCTGATGGGTGCCTTCGTGAACGTAACGATGGTAGAGCAAACGAGCTTCTCTTCGTTTATCCAGGCTGTTTTCGGGGCGATTACTTACCTCGATATTTTCGCATCCGTTGTCAAATCATTCTTTTTTGGCTTTACCATCGGTATGGTAGGCAGTTATAAAGGATACAATTCGTCGAAGGGTACAGAAGGGGTCGGAAAAGCGGCGAATGCGTCCGTGGTGACGTCCATGTTTTTAATTTTTATCGAAGAATTATTATCACTGCAAATTGTAAACGCACTGCGGGGCGGCTGATCGGCTATGGAAGAGAAAAACAAAACAATCGACCGCGACAACGCCGTAATTCAGATCAGGGACCTGAAAAAATCATTCGGAGATCTGCATGTACTGCGCGGTGTTGATCTGGATATTTTCAAGGGTGAGAACCTGGTTGTACTCGGACGGTCAGGAACCGGTAAGTCGGTGCTGATCAAAATTATCGCAGGCCTGCTGAAACCTGATGCCGGTACGGTGACGGTAATGGGGGAGGATGTAGCCAATCTGAAGCCTAAAGAACTGGACAAGCTGCGGCTCAAAATCGGGTTTTCATTCCAGAACAGCGCGTTGTACGACAGTATGACGGTGCGGGAAAACCTTGAGTTTCCGCTGGTTCGGAACGTTCGGGACCTGAGCCGCGCCGATATTGATTCGGCCGTTGAGGAGGTGCTCGAAAACGTTGGCCTGTCGCAGACGATCAACCAGATGCCGTCGGAACTGTCGGGCGGCCAGCGGAAACGGATTGGTATTGCACGGACACTGATTCTGAAGCCGGAAATTATGCTTTATGATGAACCAACTGCCGGTCTCGATCCGATTACGTCCATCGATATCAACAACCTGATCAATGAAGTTCAGGAGCGCAATCACACGTCGTCGATCATCATTACCCATGACCTGACGTGCGCCAAAATGACCGGCGACCGGGTGGCCATGCTCCTCGATGGGCGGTTCGAGCGCCAGGGTACGTTCGATGAAGTGTTCAGTACCGACGACGAGCGCGTAAAGGCGTTCTATGATTACAATTTCATCCAGTAAATTCTTCGGTTGCCGGTGGTAACCGAGGTATTGGGAGTGATGGCAGGGCCGCCACTCAGGAACATAAAATATAAACGTTTGCGATAAGGGCTGAACGGCAGCTGGTCAGAATACAGCAGTAGTACGCACTCTTTCGCTCATTCACTCAATCACTCATTAATATTATGAAAGGCGATAATAAAAAGGGCATTGTTGTAGGGATCTTTGTTGCCCTCGGCCTGTTGATTTTAGTGGCCGGTATCCTGATTCTGGGTGGCCAGCAGAAACGGTTTACCAGCTCAATCCGCGTCAATGCAATCTTTGACGATGTAGGGGGCTTAAAGGCCGGGAATAACGTCTGGTTTTCGGGCGTAAAGATCGGAACGGTACGGCGGGTGTTCTTTTACGGCACATCGCAGGTAGAAGTTGAGATGAACATCGAAGAAAAATCGCAGCAGTACATCCGGAAAGATGCCAAGGCGACAATCAGCTCAGATGGTCTGATCGGTAATAAAATCGTTGTCATTGTTGGCGGAACTCCCCGGGTTGAGCCGGTTGAGGACGGCGACATACTGAAAACGCAGGCGGCGCTGAGCTCGGATCAGATCATGGAAACCTTGCAGGAGAATAACCAGAACCTGTTGCAGGTAACCAAGGATTTTAAAGAGTTAGTTGGTAAAATCAAACGCGGTAAAGGTACGGTCGGGGCGGTGCTGACTGACACACTGCTGGCCGAGAATTTCCGGAATACGATTAAAAACATGGAGTCGGCGTCGCAGAGCGCGGCGCGGGTGTCAGGTTCGCTGTCGCAGTTTGCTGCCAAGATGAATACGAAGGGCGCCCTGGCCAATGAACTGGTGACCGATACGACGGTGTTCCGCAGCCTGCGGGCGTCTGCTCAGAAACTTCGTCAGGTTTCCGATAATGCGGTTGGGTTAACGAATCAGGCGGCGGTTATCACCCGCAACCTGGAGCAGACAACCAACAAACTGAACTCGCCGAACTCACCGCTCGGGGTGTTGATGCAGGACGAAGAAACGGCGAAAAATCTGAAAAATACGCTTCAGAACCTTAATCGGGGTAGCGTACTGCTAAATGAGGATCTTCAGGCGGCTCAGCACAATTTCCTGCTGAAGGGCTATTTTAAAAAGAAGGAGAAAGAAAAGCAGAAAGAAGCGGAGAAGCAGTAAAATGTTTTTTTGCTGATGGTACTGGTTGTTCTGGTTGTTGCTGGTGGTTCTGAGTTACTGATGGTACCACCAGCAACAACCAGAACCATCAGAATAAACCACCAACAACAAGTAACCCTTAGTTATTCAGCCGGACAAAACCGCCGTCGATCGGGTAGTCGCATCCGGTAATGAAACCGGCTTCGTCGGAGCAGAGATAGAGTGCCAGCGCGCCGACTTCCTCCGGTTTCGCCATCCGGCCGATGGGTTGAGTAGCCGCCAGTTTGGCAAACATCTCGGCTTCCTGGCCGGGGTAAGTCCGTGCCAGAAAACCATCCACAAACGGCGTATGAACGCGGGCTGGTGAAATGCAGTTACACCGGATGTTGTGCTTCAGATAGTCCTTGGCAATCGACAGGGTCATGCTTACCACCGCTCCTTTGCTCATCGAGTAGGCAAACCGGTCCGGAATACCAACCGTGGCTGCAATGGACGCCATGTTCAGTACCACACCACCGCCATTGGCTTTCAGGTGCGGAATCACCGCATGAACGCAGTTATAAACGCCCTTAATATTTACATTGAAAATACGGTCCAGGTCAGCCTCAGAGGTTGATTCTGCCGTACCGATATGGGCAATACCGGCATTGTTCACCAGTATATGAAC
>NZ_CAMFHL010000304.1 GCF_945952095.1 uncultured Arsenicibacter sp.
GTTTACCATCGTCTACGGCGGTCCCCGTTTTTCGGCCGTTCAGGGGCAACCACTCAAACACGGATTCAGCCACATTGTGTTCGTCCGCGACAATGAGTTCGGCACGTTTGTGAAACCCGCTCAGCGTGCGCTCGAATGGTCGGGTTTTGCGTTCGGGCTTAACCAGCCGTGGGAGACTGTCGAAAGTCCCTGGAACAATAACCTGACCGCCTACCGGACCAAATGGGACCGATGGCTGTCGGATGCGTCGGGCGGACAGACCAACGCTCAGGGCAAATTTAACCTTCAGAGCAGCCTGCTGATGGTTGATGTGGAGCGCGTGCAGGAAACCGACGCCCGGATTCTGACGTTGAAAACCGATCCGAATACCCCTGCCCAGTACCGGCAGCTGTCGGACGCGGCGTTTCTGGACCGCTACAAAAAAGACATGACCGCCCTCTACGGCGAGTCGCTGCGCTACATCCGCAACCGCGCCGACCTGAGCCAGATACCGATGAGCACGTACAGCGACGTGCCGGTCCGGAATACCTACCTCAATGTTCCCGGCAATACCTGGGCCGACTGGACTACCAACCCAAACCGCGTACATTTTCTGACGAAAGACACCACCAACACGGCCAAAGTGGGCGGGCCGCTCTACGATCAGCTCGACTACTTGGCTCCGTCCGGCTATTACTACTACGATTACACCAGCGCCCTCGCCCCCGACTACCTGGCCTACCTGCTGTTTCAGGTGGAGGTAAACCGCGCCTGGAGTACGAAGCCGGTAATCCCGTTTGTCTGGATGCGCTACCACGATTGCTGTGGCAACTTCCCTAACTTCATTCAGCCGTTTATGGCCGAAGCCACCGCCATTTTCCCGTTTTTCTCGGGCGCAAAAGGACTTTGGCTCTGGGAGATTCCGGCATTTGAGCAAACCCGGCAGGATAATTATGCGGCCTACGAACACTTTATTCACGGCCTGTACCGCCTCTCCCGTTTTGCCGACATGTTTCAGGGTACCTACGAACTGGTGATCGAAACGCCCGCCCGCGACCTCATGGACGCCCGTAAACCGGTGTGGCGGGGCGTTGTTAACGGGAGTAAAATCCTGATTGCCGCCCAGAACCCCTACGCCGCCGACGGGCAAACAACCACGATGACGGTAACCTACAAAAACTGGAGCCGGACCATTACGCTCACGGGGCGGCAGGTGTATTTGTGTCAGCACGATCTGTCGGTCATCACCGGAACCGACGATCCGGCGACCAACATCGGGTCGCCCGAGTTTACTCTCTACCCCAACCCTACCACCGACCAGGTGACCATTACCTGGCCCGCCCAGCTGAACAATTCGGCCGACATATCCGTATTAACCGTAGCGGGGCAGGTGGTCAAACAGCTTACGGCGGTCAGCAAACAAATCGTCGCCGGCAACCATCAAGCCACGGTCCCTATCACCGGTCTGCCATCCGGCCTCTACCTCGTCCGGTTCCGGTCCGGCAACCAACAAGTAGTTAAACATATTTTTAAACAGTGAACGCTTTATAAAGAGCGAAAGTGCGGAAGAGTGAAAGAGCGTTTTTTTCACTCTTTCACTTCCTTTCACTCTTTCGCTTATGTCCCTTTCACTCTTTATCTCTTTCACTCTTTCGCTCGTTAATCCATGAATCGCTTAGCAAACGAAACAAGTCCATATTTACTGCAACACGCCCATAATCCGGTTGATTGGTTTCCGTGGGGTGAGGAAGCGCTGACCAAAGCCCGCGACGAAAACAAACCGATTCTGGTCAGCATCGGGTATTCGGCCTGTCACTGGTGCCACGTCATGGAGCGCGAGTCGTTCGAAAAAGAAGGCATCGCCAAGGTGATGAACGACCATTTTGTCTGTATTAAGGTCGACCGCGAAGAGCGGCCCGATGTGGATGCGATCTACATGGATGCGGTACAGGCAATGGGCGTTCGGGGAGGCTGGCCGCTGAACGTTTTTCTGGTGCCGGATGCCAAACCGTTTTACGGGGTCACCTACCTGCCCCCGCAGCAGTGGGTTAACCTGCTCAACAGCGTACAGAATGCTTTTCAGGACCACCGCGACCAGCTGTTTGAATCGGCCGAAGGGTTTGCCAACGAACTGAATATTTCGGAAAGCAGCCGGTTCAGCCTCGCCGCTGCCAATCCGCTGTTTTCTGCCGAAACCGTTGAGGCTATGTACCAGAAACTGGCCGGTAGCTTCGACCGGCAGAAAGGCGGCATGAACCGGGCGCCAAAATTCCCGATGCCGAGCATTTATACCTTCCTGCTCAATTATACCCGACTGGCAGATTCACCCGACCGGTCAGCCGCACTGGCGCAGGTAACACTGACCCTCGACCGCATGGCACTCGGCGGTATTTACGATCAGCTGGGCGGCGGGTTTGCGCGGTATTCGGTCGATGACCACTGGTTTGCGCCCCATTTCGAGAAAATGCTGTACGACAACGGTCAGCTGCTGACGCTCTACAGCCAGGCCTACAGCCTGACCAAACGGCCGTTGTACAAACATGTTGTTTATCAGACGATTCACTTTGCCCAGCGCGAGTTGCTCAGTCCCGAAGGCGGGTTTTACTCCGCGCTCGATGCCGACAGCGAAGGTGAAGAAGGAAAGTTTTATACCTGGACCACCGACGAACTCCGGCAGACGCTGGGCATTGACTTCGACTGGTTCGCCGATTTGTACCACATCAAAGAGGAAGGCAACTTCGAACATGGCCGGAATATCCTGCACCGCATCGACACCGACGAGGCCTTTGCCGAACGGGCCGACTGGACGCAGGAGGAAGTTGACATTCAACTGGCGGCGGCCCATGCACGGCTCTTCAAACTCCGTGATGCACGTATCCGGCCGGGTCTCGACGATAAACTACTTTGCTCATGGAATGGCCTGATGCTGAAGGGACTGGTTACGGCCTACCGCGTTTTTGATGAACCGGAGTTTCTGTCAACAGCCATCCGGCTCGCCCATTTCCTGCTGCACAAGATGCGCGACCAGCGGAACGGCCGGCTCTGGCACAGTTATAAGCAGGGCCGCGCCAAACAACCTGGTTTTCTGGAAGATTATGCCGCCGTCATCGACGGGTTACTGGCCCTGTACCAGGCCACCTTCACCGAAAGTTTCCTGACCGAAGCCGACCGGCTGACGAAATACGTGCTCGACAACTTCACCGATCCGGACGATGATTTGTTGTTCTTTACCGACAAAAACGGCGAAGAACTGATTGCCCGCCGGAAAGAGCTGTTCGACAACGTGATTCCGGCGTCCAACTCGATCATGGCCGGTAATCTGTATACACTCAGCCTGGTGCTCGACCGTCCGCAGTACGGCGAAAAGGCCGATCAGATGCTCGGGCGTATTCAGCCGTTACTCCAGCCCAATGCCGATTACCTGACCAACTGGGCAGCGCTCTACACGCTGCGGGTGAAACCAACGGCGGAAATTGCCATTGTCGGCCCGGATGCGCAGGCGTTCCGGCGTGAACTGGATAAGCATTTCCTGCCGAATGTTGTTTTCTGCGGCACCGAAAGCAGCAGCCAGTTACCCCTCCTGCAAGACCGGACGACCATAAACGGGCAAACGGCCATTTATGTGTGCTACAACAGTGCCTGCCAGATGCCGGTCACAACTGTAGCGGCCGCGCTGGAAAATCTGGCGTAAGGGATTCTCCCGTCTGTTTTGTCATGCTGAGCCTGCGAAGAATCTTTGCCATAGAACCGGTGAGGGCCTTCACTAGCTCAGCATGACAAAAAATAAACTAAAAACCAGCCGCTTACAGTTTGTATCACATAGGGTAAACGCATAAGTTTATACCCTTATACTGCTATCCACACATATTTCCTAAGAACCTTATACTTACGCTATCCACAGTAAAATATGCACTTTTTATACATGTTATTACACAAATTAAGATGGCGCTATAGTATATTTTAAAATAATTTAATAATTAGCATAATTATTCCACCTCAACCTTAACAGAACAGATTATTTATCATCAACCTAATGGCTTCACGTCGCAAGTTTATTCAGTTGGGTGCCTTGTCGCTCCCGTTATTTGGTAAAGTCTCAGCCGCTTTTTCTAAAAGCCCCCTCACTCCTTCTGCACCGGCTAAACCTGTTGTTATATCGACCTGGGATAGCGGGGTTATTGCCAACAACGCGGCCTGGGAAGTACTCAAAAAAGGCGGCAAAGCGCTTGATGCGGTTGAACAGGCAGGGATTGCCATTGAAAATGACGGCGGCTGCTGCGTGGGGCTGATGGCAAATCCTGACCGGGACGGCCACGTAACGCTAGACGCCTGCATCATGGACGAACAGGCCAACTGTGGTTCCGTCGCCTTTCTGGAGCGGATCAAACACCCGGTTTCGGTTGCCCGTAAGGTGATGGAACTGACGCCGCACGTCATGCTTGTCGGGTCGGGGGCCCAGCAGTTTGCACTTGAAAACGGGTTTAAACTGGAACCGGACGTCTTGTCGCCGGACGCGGCCGAAACCTACCGGAAATGGCTGAAGAAATCAGAATACAAGCCGGTTATCAACATCGAAAACTCAAAACCGGCTCAGAAAAAGGGCCACGGACCGTTTGCGCCTTCATTTTTCGATGATGGTACGCCAAACCACGATACCATGGGCACGGTTGCCATTGACAGCAACGGCCGGTTATCAGGGATGTGTACTACGAGCGGCATGGCCTTCAAGCTGCGCGGCCGCCTCGGCGATTCGCCGATCATCGGATCAGGGCTGTTTGTCGATAACGAAGCCGGTGCCGCCGTGGCAACCGGTCAGGGCGAAGAAGTAATCCGGGTAGCCGGCACCCACCTGGTCGTTGAGTTTATGCGCCAGGGTATGTCGCCGGAAGAAGCCTGCCGTAAAGCCGTTGAGCGTGTTGTAAAGCGGAATCCGGACAAAGCAAAAGATTTTCAGGTAGCGTTTGTAGCGATCAGCAAAGCCGGTGAAGTCGGCGGTTATGCGATTCAGAAAGGCTTCAGCTACACCGTTACCAAAGACGATACAGGTCCGAAAGTCATTAAAGCGAAAAGCTATTTTGCCTGAGGTCAGTGATTCATGTATAATGAGCAATGAATAATGTAGCCTCCGGAGGCATTAGTCATTGCTCATTACACATTTTACATTAGTCATTACCCATTGTTCATTTTATATTATGCATTCCTACTGCGGTATTTAAGATTATCCCACCCTGATCGCACAAATTGTGGCCGTTTTTTGTTGTAATTTTGAATCTTTCAAAACAACTCACCCGCTAAGGATTTTTTCTTTACGACTGAGTCATTCGGATTATGCAAACAGCCACGGACATTCTGGACATACAGCGCATCCGCGCAGACTTTCCTATTCTTGATCAGCTGGTAAACGGTAAGCAGCTTGTCTACTTCGATAATGCCGCTACTACTCAGAAGCCATTGCCTGTTTTAGATGCCCTCAGCGGCTATTATGGCGGTTATAATGCTAACATTCACCGTGGCATTCACCAGCTGGCCGAGAAGGCAACTGCCGCCTTCGAAGCAACCCGCCGGAAATTTCAGGAATTTCTGAATGCAGAACACCTGGAAGAAATCATTTTCACCTACGGAACAACCGACGGCATCAACCTTGTCGCCCAGTCGTATGGCCGCCGTTTTCTGAAAGAAGGCGATGAGATCATTATTTCTACCCTCGAACATCACTCAAACATTGTTCCCTGGCAAATGCTCTGCGAGGAAAAAGGGTGTATACTGAAGGTAATTCCGATCGACGACAATGGTGATCTGCTGATCGACGAATACGAAAAACTGCTCACGGAGCGGACAAAACTGGTGTCGGTCGTTCACGTGTCCAATGCGCTCGGCACGATTAACCCCATTAGGACGATCATTGATAAGGCGCATGCCGTCGGCGCGGTCGTACTGATCGACGGCGCGCAGGCCAGCTCCCACATTACTCTCGACGTGCAGGCGCTCGACTGTGATTTTTATTCGCTGTCGGCTCACAAGCTCTACGGTCCGACCGGCATGGGCGTATTATACGGCAAAAAAGCAATTCTGAACGCCATGCCACCGTATCGTGGCGGCGGTGAGATGATCAAGGAAGTAACATTTGAAAAAACGACCTACAACGACCTTCCTTATAAATTCGAAGCCGGAACGCCGAACATCGCCGATGTAATTGCGGCGCGGACGGCCCTGGAGTATATTGAAGGGTTGGGTAAGGAAAACATTGCGGCCTACGAGCATGAACTGCTCATGTATGCCACTGAAAAACTCGGCGAGATTGACGGTCTCCGCATTGTAGGTCAGGCACGTGAAAAGGTCAGTGTCATTTCGTTTGTGCTGGATGGCATTCACCATCAGGATACGGGCGTAATTCTTGATCAGCTGGGCATTGCTGTCCGGACGGGTCACCACTGTACGCAGCCATTAATGCACCGGTTGGGTATTGCCGGAACCAGCAGGGCCTCTTTTGCGGTTTATAACACCAGAGAAGAAATTGACCGTCTGGCACAAGGCATCCTGCGCGTTCAGAAAATGATGATGTAAGAAGCCTTCCGGCTGTTCAGTACCTAGTTTGGCAAATTCTAAACAATGACCATTAACGAAAAGCAGGACGAAATTATTGACGAGTTTGATCTGTTCGACGATCCGCTCGACAAAACACAATACATCATTGATCTGGGCAAAAAACTGCCGCCGATGCCGGAAAAATACCTGACCGACGACAACCGGATCATGGGTTGTCAGTCGAAAGTCTGGCTGGGGGCGGAAAAGCAGGGCGATACGATTCATTTCTTTGCCGATGCCGAACCGACTGCCCAGATTTCAAAAGGCCTGATCAGTCTGCTGATCCGTGTACTGTCGGACGAAAAACCGGAGGCCATTGCCAGCGCCGATATTTACTTTATCGAAAAGGTCGGTATGGGCAATCTGGTTACCTCGCGCCGCGCCGGCGGATTAGCATCTATGCTGGCACAGATGAAGGCCTACGGACAGGTATACGCTACGAACCCCGCATAAATCCGGTCAGTACGTCTGCCGGAAAAGGGCGGCCACATGGGATCGCCCCTACATCTATCGCATAAATCCGGTCAGGTTGGCTGCCCGCCGGAACTGTTCTTTACAGCAGCCCGAACGCGGCAGACAGGCAAACCGCAAGAAACCATATGAACGAAACAGAACTTAAAGAGCAGGTCGTACTGGCCCTCAAAGGCGTTTATGACCCCGAAATTCCGGTGGATGTCTATGAGCTTGGCCTCATTTACGACATTAAGGTATTCCCGGTCAATAACGTCTATATCCTGATGACGCTGACCTCGCCTTCGTGCCCGTCGGCGGGCTCCATCCCGGCCGAAATCGAACAGAAAGTCCGGGAAATCGAAGACGTGAATGATGTTAGTGTTGAGCTCACATTTGATCCGCCGTATTCGACCGAAATGATGTCGGAAGTGGCTAAACTCGAGCTTGGTTTCATGTAATTCCCTGCCCTCAGGCAATTAAAATAAGTATCTTAAACATCAAAAAATAAGTAAATCATGTATCCTCCTCATCTATTGATTCCGATGCGTCAGGACCTGACAAGCGCCGGTTTTCAGGAGTTAACAACACCTGCCGAAGTTGATGCCGCGATGGCACAGACAGAAGGCACTATGCTGATTATGGTTAATTCGGTATGTGGTTGTGCCGCCGGTGCAGCCCGTCCGGGTGTGAAAGCCGCACTGGCTGCCAGCGAGGTGAAGCCAGACCGTCTGGTAACCGTATTTGCCGGCGGCGATCTTGAGGCGACTGCCCGTATGCGGGAGCACCTGTTGCCTTATCCGCCGTCTTCGCCGTCAATTGCCCTGGTTAAGGATGGTGAGCTGGTTCACTTCATCGAGCGCCACCACATCGAAGGCCGCTCGGCTCAGATGATCGCTCAGCACCTGGTAATGGCATTTGAAGAATTCTGCGACAAAGCGCAGGCTTAATCTGCCGGATAGTGCTATAAACGCGAAAGGGCGTAACCAGTGGTTACGCCCTTTCGCGTGTATAGCTATAGCAATCTCGTTACCAATACAAAACCCTGTAGTTGACAGCACCATGCAGCCGCCAGAAAATAGACAGGTAGGGTGTCGTAACAGCC
>NZ_CAMFHL010000305.1 GCF_945952095.1 uncultured Arsenicibacter sp.
GAACTTCCAGCGGCCGTTTTTTATGGGTATGCCGTTTGGTTAGCGGCTCAGATACAAATTGCGCTCTGCGTAAACTTTCTGGAAGAATTCATCTTCCAGATCGTCGATAAAGTAAATGCCTTCACCGGTCGATTTCATTTCAGGGCCAAGCTCTTTGTTCACGTTCGGGAATTTGTTGAACGAGAACACCGGAATCTTGATGGCATAGCCTTGTTTCACCGGGTTGAAATTGAAATCCTTCACCTTCTTATCGCCCAGCATCACTTTCGTGGCGTAGTTGACATAAGGCTCCTGGTAGGCTTTACAGATGAACGGCACCGTCCGGCTGGCGCGCGGGTTGGCTTCGATCACGTAAACCACTTCATCCTTGATAGCGAACTGGATATTGATCAGACCAACGGTTTTCAGTGCGATGGCGATTTTTTTCGTGTACTCTTCAATCTGGCGGATTACGTTTTCGCTCAGATCGAAGGTTGGCAGCAGGGCATAGGAGTCGCCTGAGTGGATACCGGCCGGCTCAATGTGTTCCATGATACCGATGATATACGCGTCTTCACCGTCGCAGATGGCGTCGGCCTCGGCTTCAATGGCATTTTCGAGGAAGTGGTCAAGCAGAATGTTATTATCCGGAATGTCGCTCAGGATTTTCATCACGTGCTGCTCCAGTTCCTGTTCGTTGATCACGATCTTCATGCTCTGGCCACCCAGTACGTAGCTCGGGCGTACCAGCAGCGGGAAGCCAAGTTCCTTTGCCAGGTCAATGGCACCTTCTGATTCACGGACCGTACCGAACTTAGGATACGGAATCTCAAGCTTACGGAGCATCTCTGAGAAATGACCGCGGTCTTCGGCCAGATCAAGGGCTTCCCAGCTGGTACCGATGATCTTGATGCCGTAGCGGGTCAGCTTCTCCGCCATTTTCAGGGCCGTCTGACCACCCAGCTGTACGATCACACCTTCCGGTTTCTCGTGCATGATGATGGCGTGTACGTGCTCCCAGAATACCGGTTCGAAGTACAGCTTATCAGCAATGTCAGGATCAGTTGATACCGTCTCCGGGTTACAGTTGATCATGATCGTTTCGTAGCCGGCTTCCTTAGCCGCCAGAACGCCGTGAACGCATGAGTAGTCAAACTCAATACCCTGACCGATCCGGTTCGGACCGGAGCCCAGTACAACCACTTTCTTGCGGTCGCTGGCTACCGATTCGTTACCCGGCAGCGACGAGACCGGCTCCGGACGATCGGTGGTGATCGGTACCTGGTTGTTGAATGTGGAGTAGTAATACGGTGTTTTCGCCTCAAATTCGGCCGCGCAGGTATCTACGCATTTGAATACACGGCGGATATTATGCTGCTGGCGGTATTCGTATATCTTACTTTCCCGTACCTGCAGCAGGTGCGCCAGCTGGCGGTCGGCATAGCCTTTCTGCTTGGCGGTGCGGAGCAGCTCCGGCGGCAGATCGTCCAGATCGTATTTCTCAATTTCGCGCTCCAGCTCGATCAGTTCTTCAATCTGACGCAGGAACCACTGGTCAATTTTGGTCAGTTTCTGGATCGTCCGGAACGACATACCAGCCTTGAAGGCATCATAGATATGGAACAGACGGTTCCAGCTCGGATTGGCCAGGCTCTTTTTCAGGGCTTCCTGGTCCGCCAGCTCGCGGCCGTCGGCACCCAGACCATTGCGGCGGATTTCCAGCGACTGGCAGGCTTTCTGCAACGCTTCCTGGAAGTTCCGGCCGATGCCCATGGCTTCACCTACCGATTTCATCTGTAAACCCAGTGACCGGTCGGCGCCCGGGAATTTATCAAAGTTCCAGCGTGGAACCTTCACGATTACGTAGTCAATGGCTGGCTCGAAGAACGCCGATGTTGTGCCCGTAATCGGGTTAATCAGCTCGTCGAGGTTGTAGCCGATCGCCATTTTCGCGGCGATTTTTGCAATCGGATATCCGGTTGCTTTTGACGCCAGGGCCGATGAGCGGCTCACGCGCGGGTTGATTTCAATGGCAATGATGTCGTCGGTTTCCGGATTTACCGAGAACTGAACGTTACAGCCACCGGCAAACTTGCCGATACCGTCCATCATCATGATGGCCAGGTCACGCATTTTCTGGTAGAGCGTATCCGGCAGCGTCATGGCAGGCGCCACGGTGATACTGTCGCCCGTGTGAATACCCATCGGATCGAAGTTTTCGATCGAACAGATAATGATGAAGTTACCGTTACCGTCGCGCAGCAGCTCAAGCTCGTATTCTTTCCAGCCCATTACGCTTTGCTCAACGAGCACTTCGTGAACCGGAGAGGCGTGCAGGCCAGCCGTCAGTGCTTTGTCGAAGTCTTCAGGATGCTGAACAAAGCCACCGCCGGTACCCCCCAGTGTAAATGACGGGCGGATCACGAGCGGGAAGCCGATTTCCTGCGCAATTTCCTTACCTTCGAGGAACGAGCGGGCCGTGCGGCCTTTACAAACGCCTACGCCCAGTTCGAGCATTTTTAACCGGAATTTCTCCCGGTCTTCGGTCGTTTCAATCGCTTTGATATCTACCCCGATGATCTGGACATTGTATTTTTGCCAGATACCGGCCTTGTCACAATCGATCGCCAGGTTCAACGCAGTCTGGCCGCCCATAGTAGGCAACACGGCATCGATGGGGCGACCCATTTCCTGATGCTTCTTCAGAATCTCAACAATGGATTTCTTTTCGAGCGGTTTGAGGTAGACATGATCCGCGTTAATCGGATCGGTCATGATCGTGGCCGGATTAGAGTTAATCAACGACACCTCGATACCCTCTTCACGTAGCGAACGGGCTGCCTGCGAACCAGAGTAGTCAAATTCACATGCCTGACCGATAATGATGGGACCAGAACCGATAATCAGGACCGAGCGGAGATTGGGATTTTTGGGCATTTTTCAGCGAGACCTTGAAAAACGAATAATGAACGTTTGAAAAAAGTACAATAATGTACTTTGATTGTCAGCTACCTGGATCAGGTAAGGCTAAAAATCCCGCAAAATTAGTGGATGCAGCCGGAAATAGGAAGCCGGAGCCGGTAAAAACTTACAAACTTGTTGCAGAATCGGATTTCGGCCGTCTGCAACAATAAAAAATACTATTTCTTATTTTTAATGTGGAAACCTGCCTGATATGCAACAACGACTATCCACTCAACTGGTTTTGCTGGTAGCGGCTTGCTGGTTCTGCTTCAGCTGCGGCAGCGATGTACGCCCGAAGCTGCGGCGCTACGAAGAAAACCCCGACGATATTCAGAAAAATCCGCTGCCCGAACCAAAACGGCTCTTTCTGGATAATGGCAAGGTGCGGCTGGGCATCGACCTTAATGCGGGTGGTGCCATTACGTACCTGGCTGAGGGAACATCGGGGGTAAATATGGTAAACAATGCGGATTTGGGCCGGCAACTGCAAACCAGCCTCTATTCGGGGCCAATCCCGTACAGTGTGAATGGCAAAGACCCCGTGACTAAATGGATCGGCCTTGGCTGGAATCCCGTGCAGACCGGCGACGTGCACAATAATCCGGCGCAGGTGATCAGCCACCAGCAGACCGGCAACACGCAACTCTACGTTAAAACCATCCCGAATATCTGGCCGCTGCTGGCCGAACCCGCCGACTGTGTCATGGAGCACTGGATCGAACTCCGCGACAATACGGTGCATGTCCGCAGCCGTACCACCATCAACCGTACGGATACAACCCAGTACGAAGCCCGTACGCAGGAAGCGCCCTGTGTGTACCTGAACGGACCATATACCCGGATTATCACCTACACCGGCCTGAAACCCTTTACGAACGACGCTGTAAATGAGTTTAAACCCGATCATGGCATTACCGACCGGTATGCAACCGAAAACTGGACGGCGCTGCTCAATGCGTCGGGGCGGGGGGTGGGCCTATACCGTGCCAATGAGTTTCGTTTTATAACGGCGTACTTCGGCGCTCCCGGTGTGGGAACCGAATATGACGAATCGAGCAGCTACATGGCGGCGGTGCCGTTTGAGGTACTGGACCACAACCGTGTCTATGAATTTGACTACGACCTGATCGTCGGGAGTCTGGACGATATCCGGCAGTTTGCTTACCGGCAGACACGCCCGGCAACGGTGCCCGACTTCCGGTTCTCCGGTACCCGCGCCCGTTGGTTTTACTATAATACCCGTGACACCGGCTGGCCAACCGGCAATGAGCTGACTGTGCGCTGGGCCCGTACCGATACGACTAAGGCAAGTTTTCAGCTCAAAAGCCCGGCTGTTTACTGGAACGCCACGGATGTGCCGGTGCTGGAAATCGAAGCGGCGTTCTCGACACCGGCAACCACTGCCCGGTTCATCTGGCGGCAGCCCGGCGACATAGATTTTCTGTCCCTGCCTACACGCACGTTCGATTTTCCGATTACCGGCGACGGGGTTTACCGGACCTACCGGATCAGTCTGGCCGGTAAAGCAGGCTGGCAGGATATTATCAGCCAGATCGGGCTGGAGCCAACGCCCGGCCAGCCGGCGCGATCCAATGCTACTGTAAAAATCAGGCGGATCGGACCGGGACGCTGACGGAAAGGCCGCTCACGAAGGTCTGTGCTGCGGCGGTCGCCGAACCCGTTTTTCATTGTATCTTTACCGGTACAATGGGTAAACGGTTTATGAAACAATGGGTATCGCTGCCGGGGATGGCAGTGTGTGTGATGGTGATAGGGTATCTGACAGGATGCAGCGATGAAGTCAGGCCCACAAACCGCCCTAAACCGGTGACGCCGGTTTCCAGTACGACACAGGTTGCCAAGGGCGGAGATGGTACCGGAACCGGTACGACAGACCCGACAACGCCTCCGGGACAGACCACAACAACTACGCCCGGTCAGCCGCCCGTACCACCACCCCCGCCACCGCCGCCGACCCATATTTTTCTGTGGAACGGCAAAATCCGGCTTGGCATCAACCTGAATGCGGGCGGAGGCATTACCTACCTGTCGGATGGCTGGAACGGCGAAAACATGGTGAATAACTTCGACCTCGGCCGTCAGTTACAGACCAGTATTTACTCGGGGCCGATTCCGTTTACGCCCAATGGCAAGCAACCGGTCGCTAAATGGTGGGCCCTGGGCTGGAACCCCGTGCAGACCGGCGATGTCTACAATAACCCCTCACTCGTTGTTACATCGCAGCAGATTGACAGCACCCGCCTGTACGTAAAAACGGTTCCCTACATCTGGCCATTGCTGAAAGAACCCGCCGAATGTATTATGGAACACTGGATTGAGCTGAAAGGCAATAACGTCCATGTCCGCAGCCGCACAACGATCAATCGGCGCGATACAACCCAATACGAAGCCCGGGCGCAGGAATTACCCTGTGTCTATCTTAACGGACCCTATTACCGGATTGTGAGTTATACCGGCATGCAGCCGTTTACCAACGATGCCGTTACCGAATTTACGGGGGAGAGTGATCTGACACCCCGCTATGCCACCGAAAACTGGACAGCCCTGCTCAACAAGGAAGGTAAGGGCGTCGGGCTGTATACACCGGATCAGTTTCGGTTCGTGACCGGTATGTTCGGGCGGATGGGAACGGGTAATGAATATGATGTGCAAAGCAGTTATATGACCTCGGCACCGATTATTGTCATGGGCTATAACGAAGTCTTCGACTATGAGTTTGATCTGGTGGTGGGTACATTACCCGACATCCGGCTGTTTGCCCAGATGCAGCCCAGAGCTTCCATTGCACCCAATTACCGGTTTGCGCGCAACCGGCTCGGCTGGCATTACTACAATACCGTTGATCAGGGCCAGCCGGACAATGAGTTGGTGATTCAATGGGGCCGCCGTGACTCTACCAAAGTGAATTTTCAGGTAAAAAGCCCGATGGTGTTCTGGCGGGCCGGTAATGTGCCGAAAGTGTATGTGCAGGCGGCCTTTAAAACGCCGGCCAATACGGCACGGTTCAGCTGGCGGAAGCCGGAAGACGGCGATTTTCTGGTACAGCCCGAACGCTACGTTGATTTCCCGATCACCGGCGACGGCGAAATGCGGGTCTACGAAATTGATTTAGGCAGCCGCGCGGGCTGGAGCGGGGTGGTCTCGCAGGTTGCGCTGGAAGCATCGCCGCGTTCGTTCAGTTCCGCTGAACGCAGGGAAGTGCTGAAGCTCCGGAGCGTTACGGCAGCAAGGCCTTAGAAGGAAATGTCTTCGTAGATGTCGTTTATAGAGAGTGTAATGCCTAAGCTGCTGATATCAACTGTATCCTGTAGCTGGTCAAACACACGGTATTTCCAGAAATCATTAGTCCGTTCGTAAATTTCTACGCGACACGTAGTTTGTGAAACGAGTATGTAACACAACAGTGAAGGGATTTTATAGTAGTCAAACCGTTTATCCTGATGGTCGTCCTGCGCGGTTGATTCTGACAACACTTCGATAATCATGGACGGCCAGCGCACAAAGCTTTCGGCATCATCGGCAAGATCCGCCGGATTGCAGGTATAAATAATGTCAGGGTACACATACCGCTCACCCGTATGCAGCTTTTGCCGGACGTTTTCTGCATATACCTGACAACCGTTCCGGCGGGCATGGCCGCGAAGAGCAACGGTCAGATTCTGTACGATAAGGTTATGCCGTTTCGTACTGCCGGCCATAGCAACAACCTGCCCGTCAAAGTACATATACCGGGCACCTGCTGTTGCTTCAAGGGCGACGTACTCCGCAAATGTATAGTACGGATAAGACTGGTTCGCTGACTCCATGATTATGGCTCATTTATGGCAAACAAAAATACAGCTTTTGTCGGAACAATACCTTCATGAAGGCAGTAAGGCGGGTAGCCACAGGTCAACGCGGGTGCCTGGCAAACAGTCGGTGGTTTCGACGCGGATCGCTTGCCGGTACAGTTTCTGATAAATAGCTACCCGTCCCGCCGTAACACGCATCCCCATCGACCGGAACGCTTCGGGGCGTTGGGCATTTAGCCGCGCGGAGGCCTCCCGCCCGATACCGTTATCCTGAATACAGATATGCATCTCTGCACCGGCCAGCCGGAGGGTAACGGTCAGTACGCCGGTTGTGGGGTCAGGCAGGTGGCGCAGGCCGTGCAGAATGGCATTTTCGACAAAGGGCTGTAACAGCAAAGGTGGAATCTGGTAAGGCCGCTCCTCCAGCTCCGGACTCACCTGAATCTGGTACCGGAAGAGGTTATCGAAGCGCTCAGCTTCCAGACCGATGTATAAATCAAGCAGCCGGATTTCCTGCGACAGGGCAACCAGCCGGCTTTCGGAGTTTTCGAGCGTAAGCCGGATCAGCTTCGAAAAGCGTTGCAGAAACCGTGATGCCTGCCGGTTACGGTCGGTCAGGATGTAAGCATCTATGGTGTTCATGCAGTTAAAAACGAAGTGCGGATTGATCTGGGCCCGTAATGCCCGCAGCTCGGTTTCGGTTTGCAGGCGTGCCAGTTCGGCCCTCGCCTGTTCGTCGCGCCAGATGCGGATGCGCAGCCAGGCAATCAGGGATACGGTAAGCAGCAGCAGTACCACCAGCAGCGCCCGGTACCAGCGTGTTTTGGTGAAGGCGGCCGTAACCTGTACCGGAATCCGGCGGGTGGCTAAAACCTGACCCGACTGGCCCAGAATATCAACCTGCAGCACGAAATCACCGGCGGGCAGGTTGGTGTAGCGGATCGTGGCCGGATTTCCCGTACGCTGCCGGTTTCTGTCGTAGCCGCTGAGAATATAGCGGAACGAATGACTGTTGGGGGCTACAGGGTCCGGTATCACCCAGTCGAGCGATAGATCTTCCTGACCCGGCTGCAAGGCAATGCCGTTGCCGGTATGGGCCGCTGCTAGCTGGCCGGCATCGGTCCGGTTAGCAATCGTAACATTCGTGAGTTGCAGGTTTACAGGCGGTTCCGTACTTCTGCTGCCCGGATCGTATACAAACAAACCGGCCGGACTGCCGAAATACCTGTCTCTTATACACATCTCCGAGCCCACGAGAC
>NZ_CAMFHL010000306.1 GCF_945952095.1 uncultured Arsenicibacter sp.
GTACGCCGACTGGAGTTTTGTTCTCCTGTTCTGTGCCATCAGTGCACTCACCCAGATTGAATTTTACCGGCTGCTCGGCCTCGACGGCAACCAGCCGCTTACGTTTTATGGTACGGTGGTCGGCTGTTTTATCTGCCTGCTCACCTTTTTTATCGAAAAGGAGTTTATTCCGCACGATACCTACTTTCTGATTTGCCCCGTGGCCTCGATGGTGTTCCTCATCAAGCTGTACAAAAAGAAAGACATGAAGCCGTTCACCAACATTGGCTTTACGTTTCTGGGTATTATTTACGTGGCGGTTCCCTTTGCCCTGCTGAACGTGCTGGCACTCCGGGGAGGCAGCTATCATCCTAAAATAATCCTTGGCTGTCTGATGCTGCTGTGGGCCAGCGACATCGGGGCTTATTTTGCCGGCACCAAATTCGGCCGCCGTAAACTGTTTGAACGGGTATCCCCGAAAAAATCGTGGGAAGGCAGTCTGGGCGGGGCGGCCATGGCGGCGGTAATCGCTTTTATCCTGACCATCTACGCCCCCGATCTGAAGCCCTGGCAGTGGTACTGCGTCGGCGGTATTATTGTGGTTACGGGTACGTACGGCGACCTCGTCGAATCGCTCTTTAAACGCAGCATTGCCATTAAGGACTCGGGCAGCAGCATTCCCGGCCACGGCGGGTTTCTGGACCGCTTCGACGGCCTGTTGCTGGCCGCGCCGTTTATCATTACCTTTCTGAAGCTGTTTGCCTGAAAACGGTGAAACTCCTAACAAATCTTAAAATATTCGATTAGATAAGTAAGGATTCTGTTTCCTTTCGTTATTTTGTAATACATCAGCCCAAAACGCTGACTTAGTAAGGTAATTCATGAACGCTGTACTAACGAAACTAACTATACTCTTTCTTCTGATCTGCCTGGCCGGCGTTTTTACTGAAACAAAGGCGCAGGGACAGGAGCGGCAAGTGACCTTTACCGGCTTTTTGACGGGGGGAAAAAGTAACGAACCGTTGCCGGGCGCGTATATCTACATCCCGCGCGCCGGCCGTGGTGTTCTGTCGGCCAATAACGGTTATTTTGCGCTGCCGGTTTTTCCGGGCGACAGTATTATTTTCAGCTATGTCGGCTATAAGACCCAGTATCATATCATTCCGCGCCGGCTGACCGACGTGACCTATTCGGCGGTTGTGGCTCTTCAGGAAGATGTCAAAACGCTGGCCGAAGTAAAGGTCTATCCGTACGCCACCGAGCAGTTGTTTAAGGAAGCCTTCGTGAACATGAAGCTTCCCGACGAAAAAGAGCGGGAGAATCTGGCCAAAAACATGGACCCGATGTACCTGATGCGGATGTCGGCCATGACACCGATGGGGGCCGTGGCCAATCACCAGTATTTCATGAACCAGCAGATTTTCGGGCGTGATGCCATTACCAGCCGTGGTCAGGCCAATACCATTCCGTTCCTGAACCCACTGGCATGGGCCAACTTTATCCGGTCGATCAAGCGGGGCGACCTCCAGAGCAAGGAATACCGGAAAGTGTTGAATCAGGCGCCGCCGGAGAACCTGAAACGCGACGATCTGCTGCGCGAAAACTGATTCAGGGCGTCTTTTGCCCATAAAAGGTGCGATGATATGGGTAAAACAAGGTATTTTCCCGTGATCATCGCACCTTTTCCTGTTTTGTCTATTACTTTGTCCGCATGATCACTGATTTAGACAAAACCGACCGCCTGATTCTGACCCTGCTTCAGGAAAATGCGCAGCTGACCATGCAGGAAATCGGCCAACGCATCAACCTGTCCAAAACGCCGGTTCATGAACGGATCAAACGCCTGGAACGCGAAGGCTACATTGACCGCTACGTCACCATCGTCAACAAAAAGAAACTCGGCAACCTGTTGCTGGTGTATTGTCAGGTTACGCTGGATAAGCAGACCCGCGACACCTTCGCGGATTTTAATAAGGCGATCAACGACATGCCCGAGGTACTGGAATGTGTCCTTGTCTCCGGCACGTTCGACTACCTGCTCAAAGTTATCATCCGCGACATGGAGAGCTACAACCGCTTTTATCAGGAACGTCTGTCGGTGATTCCCGGCATCCTGCACATCAGCAGTTTTTTTGTGATGGACGAAGTCAAAAGCACGACCAACATCCCCGTTAACACCTAAGTCAGGGGGTCGCTCCGGCCGTACGAAAGAAAAAAAGAGCACACCACGTTAAGCCTGCTACTTTCGCTTATCTTTTGGGCATAATTTTTTGATTATGCTTAACAAACGACGCCTTTACATGACACTGGCCGGCGCGGCCTGTACCGTTGGCCTGCTCACCGGCTGCCAATCCGGCACCAAACAGGAAGACACCGCCGCTACGGCAACAACCGCTGCCCACGCCGACACACCGGACAGCGCTGCCACCAAAACAGCAGCACCGCCAACAGCCACTCCGGCTACCGACCCGGCAACGATTCCTGCCGATAAAGTAGCCGATGCGGCTACGATTCTGTCACGCCCGCAGGTGCCCATCCTGTGCTACCATCAGGTCCGCGACTGGCGGGCGAAAGACTCAAAAAGTGCGAAGGACTACATCATTCCGGTGGCTGCCTTTAAGGAGCACATGAAGATGCTGGCCGACAGCGGTTACCATACTATTCTGCCGGATCAGCTGTATGCCTACCTGACCACCGGCGCAAAGCTGCCCGAAAAACCGGTGATGATTACCTTCGACGACGGCGACCTCGATCAATACGAAACCGCCCTGCCGGAGCTGGATAAATACGGGTTCAAGGCTTCATTTTTCATTATGACCGTGGCCATTGGCCGGCGCGGGTACCAGCCCTACATGGACAAGGCCCAGATTAAGGACCTCGCCGACCGCGGACACACGATTGGCCTGCATACGTGGGATCACCATAACGTAAAAAAATACCAGGGCGACGACTGGAAACTTCAGATCGAAGAGCCGAAGAAGAAACTGGAAACCATTATCGGGAAGCCGGTCTATCATTTTGCGTATCCGTTCGGGCTCTGGAACGAAGCGGCCTTACCCGAGCTTAAAAAGCGGGGGCTGCTGACGGCCTACCAGCTTGCCGAAAAGAAACGCGATCCGAGTGATCCGCTGTTTACTATCCGCCGGATTATCGCCGGTGGCCAGTGGAGCGCCAAAACCCTCGCCCGGAACATGAGCGGCAGTTTTCATTGATTTTGTTTCAGGCCCGTTGGAAAACGGGCTTTTTTCTTACCTTGGCAGGGCATTTATATGATCCACTATCGTCAGGTAAGACTATGTTACACCACTCCCTTTTACTTGTTATCCGTCATCTCTGGAAGAACCGTTTCTACTCCTTATTAACAATCGCAGGTCTTGCGATAGGCCTCAGCGCGGCCCTGATAATCTTCAGGGTAGTGAGCTATGATTTTTCGTTTGACCGGCAGCAACCGGACAAAGACCGGATTTACCGGCTTGTTACTCAACCACAAACCAATGGTGTTAGCCCCGGACTTGCCGGCGTACCGTTACCCGTAGCGCTGAACGATTTTTCGCAGGTCGGGGGCGTCGAACTTGCCGTGCCCATCATTCGCGAGTGGACCAATGTCCGGGTTCCTCAATCGCAGGGAGCTTCCTCCTTTTTTATAGAGCCCAAAGATTTAATCCTCACGAACGCCCGGTATTTCCGGCTTTTCCCCCACCAGACCATTGCCGGAGCTGAGGTATCCGCAACGGCGCAACCGGTGCTGATGCGTCCCAACGAGGTAATTCTGACCGAAAGCCGCGCGAAAAAGTATTTCCCGACGCTGACCCCTCAGCAGGTTATCGGCCAAACGATTATATATTTTGATTCGGTAGCCGTACAGGTCACCGGTGTTGTTACAGACCTGCCCTACCTCAGCAGCTTCGACAACAAGGAATTTATGTCGTTATCGACCAGCAAACAGCTGACGGCAGACAATCATCAGTGGCAGGCCGCTAACAGCAATCAGCAGGTACTGCTCAGGCTTTCACCCGCTGCCGACCCAATGCGACTTCAGGAAGCCATTGCAAGCTGGCAACAGAAACCATTGCCCGGCAGTCATCTGGTCTTACAACCCTTCTCTGATATCCATTTCGGCGTTGATTACCATGAACTTATGGTACATGCGGATCGCAGTTTGCTGCTCAGACTGATTGGGCTCGCCTTCTTTTTACTGGCTTTAGGCATCATCAATTACATTAACCTGACGACCGCGCAGCTTCCTGCACGAGCCAAAGAAATGGGCATCAGCAAGATACTTGGCAGCCCGCACCGGTTAATCGTTGGCCGCATCATCGGGGAGTCGTTTGTGGTAACCTCGCTGGCACTCTGCCTGGCACTGATGCTCACCCGACTGTTTTTACCAACTTATAGTTATCTGTTGCCGGCGGGGAGCGCTGATTTTTCGGATGGGCTGCTTACAGGCCTGTTTCTGAGCGGAATACTGATTTTCGTAAGCCTGTCAACAGGCCTCTACCCCGCCTGGCTCCTGATCCGTTTTCAGCCGGCGAATATACTGCGCAATCAGCTTTCGAGGACCCCGCAACCACAGCCTTCACTTCGAAAGGGACTCATCGTTTTCCAGTTTGTGATTGCGCAGGTGTTTATTTTCGGGTCAATCATTGTATATCGTCAATTGAGCTTTGCACTTAATCACCCGATGGGCTTTGCTCATAAAAATGTATACACATGCCTTACGCCCATAGAATCAGCGGGAGACAGCTCGTTAAGAACGGAAACCTTTCTGGCCCAAATACGGCAAATACGGGGTGTTCTGTCTGCAAGCACCGGCAACCTGCCTGCTGATCTCTCACGCCGCACATGGTTATTTACCTTTACCGGTAAAAACGGTCCTGCATCCGTTAGCATTGATGGTCGCTATGTCGATACGGCCTACCTGCATACATACAAGATTCCGCTCCTGGCAGGTCGTAATCTCCGTCCATCGGCAACAGCGTCGGAGCTTCTCCTTAATGAAGCAGCCGTAAAGGCAATGGGCTTTAAGCGACCCGAAGACGCCATCGGGAAGCTTGTACCTGAAAATGCCACCCAACCTTTACCTATTGTCGGCGTCATCAGAAACTTCCACAATACGTCATTACATGAGGCGATCAAACCTCTTTTTCTTGCCTATGACAAACGCGGGTTTGACCATATAACTATCCGGATCGCTCCTGAAAACCTCGCCAGTCAAACAAGCACAATGGCAGCCATTGCGCAACGCTGGCATGCCTTGTTTCCTGACTCCGATTTTGGGCTCCTCCCCTATGACACAGACATTCAGTTGTTCTACAGCAAGGAGGAAACCTTACTTGAAACAGCCGCGCTTGCTACCGGAATCGCCATTTTTATTTCCTGTCTGGGTTTATTCGGATTATCTACCTTGCTGACCCATCAGCGGGCAAAGGAAATCGCGATCCGCAAAGTGATGGGTGCCAGCATTGCCAATATTCTGTCCATGCTGGCACGTGACTTTGTCAGACTTGTACTGATTGCCACCGCACTTGCTGCGCCGGTTGCCTGGTATAGTATGCGGCAATGGCTTCAGGGATTTGCCTATAAAGTAGAACTTTCGTGGTGGTTATTTATCCTGACCGGGGTATTGGCCACCATCCTGGCCCTGCTTACCATCGGAATGCAAAGCCTGAAAGCTGCCAGCCGCAACCCTGTCCGGTCCCTGCAATCACCGTAGGGCTGAGACGCAAAACCTCTGGAACTGAGACGCAAAATTTTGTGTCTCTACGAAGTTTGCTGCATGTACTGAAACGCATGACTGATCAACGCCTGAAGCACGTCAAGGTTTACGTCGCTGAGCTTTTTGATGTAGACACAGCCTTTGCCGGTCTTGTGCTTACCAAGCTGCGTCAACAGGGTTTCCCGTTCGGGAAAGTCGCTTGACAGGTACAGGGTAAGGGCATCTTTGCGGGGTGAAAAGCCAACCAGTGGGGCATCACCCTCGCGCCCGCTTTCGTATTTGTAGTGATAACTGCCGAAACCAACGATGGCCGGCCCCCACATTTTCGGAGACGTACCGGTTTGGGCTTCGATGATACTGACTAGCTGCTGACTGTCAGTACGTTTGATTTCATCAGGGATGGCGCCAAGAAAAGAGGCCACGCTGTTTGTTGTTTCAACTGTCTTATTTTGAGCCATTTTAACAAAGAAGATCGGGGTATAAAGCGGTAATGAACAGGGTAGTAAGATACAAAAAAAGCCGGACAATTGCCCGGCTTTCCGCTACTGATTCGGCTCGACCCTAAACCAGTCGAAATCCGCAAACCCGGAGTCGTTGATCTGCGTGGTACGGGTGCAGAACAGCCCCATTTTGGCACCGATCCACTTGCCGGGCTCTGCCTGAAACGGCTCACCGGCAGCGGTGAACGACTGCCCGTCGAGGCTGTAGCTGAACTGGCACTTTGCACCGCCGGTCATTCGTATCCGCAGGTATACTGTTCCGTTCGGCAGTCTGGTCAATACGGTTTCCGCTTCCGGTTTACCGTCAACCGCTTTCCGGCAAACACCATAGACCAGCTCCAGGCCGTCTTTCCGGCTCCGGATCGCCAGACTGGCATAACTCTGCCCCATCAGCACCAGACCGGCTTTTTCATTTTCGAGCTTCGGATTGGCCGTGAACGTCATTTTAGTGGTCGCCGTAAACGCATCGGCGGGGAGCTTCTGCATCAGTATATTCGGCACATCCCACAGGTTTTTAGCATCCTCAGGGACTTTCCAGGAATATAGCCGCAGAAAACCCAGTTTACTGGTGGTCATCCAGGTTCCTTTCGGATTTGCCTGCCATTGCCACTGAAGCCCTACTGTAAGGTCGTTAAACTCGTCGGATTCAGGGGGTGTAGCGATCGGGTATGTCGCACCGACTGCCGGCTTCTGATAGGTCAGTACCGGTTCTCCCTTGCCATCGCCGTCCGGATCAACACCAATCACCGGCCAGTCGTTTATCCAGCGCATGGGTTGCAGGTGCACCACCCGCCCGTAAGCCTCCTTGTCCTGAAAATGCAGAAACCAGTCCTGCTGTGGTTTGCCTTTCACCGGTGGCGTATCCACCCATGCGCCCTGATGCGGCCCGTTGACCGCTGTTTTTCCCTGATCCAGCACAATCCGGCGCTCATAGGGCCCGTAAATGTTTTTCGACCGCAGTACCAGCTGCCAGCCCGTCGGCACACCACCGGCCGGGGCAAAGAGGTAATAATAGCCGTTGCGTTTGTAAATTTTAGGTCCCTCAATGGTCGGGTCGGTCTCGTGGCCGTCATAAACAATCGCCCCTTCGTCGATCACCTTCGTACCATCGGGACTCAGTTGCTTCACGGTAATAATGCTTTTGATACCCGCCCGGCTACCGGCCCAGCCATGCACGAGGTATACCTTGCCGTCGTCATCCCAGAGCGGGCAGGGATCAATCAGCCCCTTGCCGCTTTCGACCAGCACCGGCTCCGACCACGGCCCCGCCGGATTGGTTGCCTTTACCATGTAAACGCCGAAATCAGGATCAGGATAATAAATGTAAAACTCGTTTTTGTGGTACCGGATTGCCGGTGCCCACACCCCGTTGCCATGCTGTGTTTTCGCGAAGTGGTCAAGGGGTGGCTGCCGCTTCAGGGCGTGGCCGATTAGTGTCCAGTTCACCAGATCGCGCGAGTGCAGCACGGGCAAGCCAGGCACCGCATCGAAGCTCGACGCAATCATGTAATAATCCTGACCGGCACGGCAGGCGTCCGGGTCGGAATAGTCGGCGTTCAGCACCGGATTTTTATACGTCCCGTTTCCCTGATCTGACACCCAGACGTTTGAGACATAGGAAGCGGGTTTCGCCGGCACGTTC
>NZ_CAMFHL010000307.1 GCF_945952095.1 uncultured Arsenicibacter sp.
GCAGACGATCCGAGGCATGCCGGGCACTTTCCGCTTCACGCTGGGCCACAACGGCCTTTCCGCGCTGTTCGGTTGCGAGTTTGGTCTGTGCCGTGGCAACTTCAGTCTGCTGTTCTTTCAGTTCCTTTTCCTGATTCGCAATTTCCCACAGTTGCCGGGCAATCCGGCTCTGGGTGGTTGCTTCGCGCCGTTGTTCGTCGGCAAGTTGTTTTTGTTCAAGAGCAAGGGCACTCTGATCAATGGCCTGCTTCTCGGCGCTCTTGGCCGTTGCTGTGATCATGATCAGGTAAATAGACGCCACAATGGCAATAATGGCCAGGCTGATGCCGAGGCCGGCCAGAATCCGGCTCCGGGTGATTTCCTGACGCTGGCGTTTTTCGCGGTTTTCAACTTCGAATTCGTATTTCCGGCGGCTGAACTCAAGGTAATTCAGGGCGCGTTCAAAGAAAAAATCATGGCGGCGTGCCCATTCTTCGGTCGGCTTTTGTTCACGGAGCCACTTCAGAGCTATCTGAAGTTCAGGATTCATCAGCGGGCCGGTTTCGCCGGCTTCATACTGGGCCGCCGAACGGGCAAGTTCCTTGTAAAGTTTTGCCGAATCAATTTCCTGCTGACACCAGTCCCGTAGCCGGTCCCAGAGCCGCGTAATCCGTTCCATAGACATGCCGATGGTGGTATGGATGTCGACCGGTACACCGGCCAGCGGCGTAAAAAAGGCAACATCCCGCGCCCGGAAACGGTCAACGACATCAAACAGCAGAAAATCCGGCTGTCCGGTAATAATCCGGATGGTTGAGAGCGTGGTCGGGTTAACCACAATCCGGTCGTCGGAGCCTACCGAGATCAGCGATTTAAAAAACTTCTCGGTTGCCAGTTTGCTCTTTTCGGTCGGGAAACTGTTAAAAATCTCTTCGGCATGCAGCGAAATCGCCTGACTCATGGTGCCAATGGCTTCGTAATGAATCAGATCAATCGCCTGACTGGCAGTAGCTGTCCGGTTCCAGTAGGCCCAGGTACGCATGAGTGCATGCTGCAGCACGGGGAGCAGATCCGGATTTTTTCCCGTATCGTCGAGCAGTCGTCCGGTAAGCTGCGGGCTGATGGTTGCCTGCCGGGCTTCGATGGGTTTGGTGATGACCTCCCGGATTTCGTCCTGATTCATCTTGGGTAGGACATAGTACCCGTGGTTGATCGCTTCGGTCAGCCCCTCATAGTTGGTACAGTGGTCGACGTAATCGGAGCGCATGGTCAGCACCACGTAGGCCGAGCAGACCGACTGCCGGCTGAACGACAGGATAATGTCGATGAACCGGGCGGTTTTCCGGTGGGCTTCATCCGTATTGGCCTGATAGCGGAACAGTTCCTCAAACTGGTCGATCACGACAAGCAGGTTATGGTCGCGGCAAAGCGAAATAACTGCTTCCAGATCCGTTTCGAGCAGCTGTTCAATGGCTTCCGGCGACGAACTGGTGGCTAACGGATGGTTCCGCTGGCTAAACGACTGAAACAGGGCCGTTGCCAGGCTCTGTATCGGGGTTGCTTCCGGATTAAAGAAAACAATCTGCCAGTCGGTATGCGGCGCACTGCTGTCGTGGCCGGCAATCAGCCCCGGCAGCAGCCCTGCTTTTACCAGTGACGATTTACCGCTGCCAGAGGAACCGATAATAGCCAGAAACCGGGAATTGGTGAGCCGCTCACGCAATTCCCGGATCTGATTATCCCGGCCATAGAACAAGTGGGCGTCTTCGAATTCGAAGCTCCTGAGTCCGGGAAACGGATTGGTGACCGCACTTGTATTACTGACTTGTACCATCGTTCACTTTTCAGCTACCTGTTCAGTACAAGAGCGTATGCTAATGCTCATTAACGCATGTACTCAGGTGTAAATCAGGCGTCTGTGCCCTGAATGTTCATGATAAAAATGTTCCGGTTCCGGTTATTGACATACTCATACTGAAACGAATCCACGCCGTTGACAGTCAGGAAAATACCCATACCGCCGATTGGCCGTTCTTCGAGCGGTTTACTGAAATCTGTCTCGCCCGGCAGGTCTTTCTGCAACGGGTCAAACGGTTCGGCATCGTCTTCCACCACAATTTTGAGGTGGTCGCCGGTCAGCTCGGTAATTACATCCAGCACGCCTTCCTTGCCGGCCTGTTCATAGCCGTAGAGGATGATGTTGGTCGCGATTTCGTCGAGGGCCAGCATCAGTTTGTAGGTTTTTTTCTTGTCGAGATTGGCGCGGAGGGCCTTGTCCCGAACCAGATCCCTGAGGTCATCCAGTGAGTCGAGTGTCGCCGGAAAGGTTTGGTTTTCCATAAAGCATACGTTGAAAACGGTGAGGCACTACGACCGGATTCCGGCAGACAGGCGCGGCCGGAAGCGCCCGACTACATGTATTTGTCGACAATGTTGACGCTATGCTGGAGACCGGTTTTTTCGAGGGTGTCCACAATATTGTCCTGTGGCTTCACAATGTAAATAGCTAAGTTGGTACCGATTTTCTGCTTGGCGAAAATAAGAACACGCAATCCCGCAGAGGAGATAAAGGTCAGGTTCTCAACGAAGAGAATCAGCTCGTCAGGGCCTTCGGCGGCTACCTTTTCGATTTCGCGCTGAAACTCTCTGGCCGACAGCGAGTCCAGTTCTCCGGCGAGGGTAATTTTGGCAATTTTTTTGGCTTCGGCTAGTATGTGAAAACTCATTGTGTTGCTCAGTTTATTGGTTAATGGAATTGATCTTACATAGCGACGGGATAGTACCTGGTTCATGGCAGCATGCTGTTTTCAGGTGGTATACCGGTATTCTTCTCAGTTGTTAAACGGGTTTGCCGACAAGGACAACCACGCTGCGGGCGCCCACCAGGAAGTTTTGCTGATCGTCGAGCAGCGGCTCGCGGCCGGGGTCGAAAATGTCTTCCGGTGACGGCATGTCCGTATTCGCAAACAAGTGCCATTTCTGGTTTTCGGGTAGCTCCGGCAACTGGAAGTGCAGCGTTTCCCAGTACATGTTCATGGCCACGTAGACCATGTTGTCGGTAACGGCACCCTGTTTGGCATGGAACCCGCAAAGCATAAATGCAAAGGCCCGGCTCGAGGTCGACCAGTCGCAGCGCCACGCTTTGGTGCCGTGGAAACTGATGTCCGGGAAACCGCTGCCTACATAATCCCAGTGCTGGAAGTGCTTCGGACTGCGCAGTACCGGGTGCAGGTGCCGGAACCGGATAATCCGCTGGGAGTAATTGTACAGATCGGCATTCTTGTCGAGCAGCGACCAGTCAAGCCAGTTCAGGTCATTGTCCTGACAGTAGGTATTGTTGTTGCCTTTCTGCGTCCGGCCTACTTCATCCCCCATCAGAATCATCGGAATGCCCTGGCTGACCATCAGGATTGTCAGCGCATTTTTTACCTGTTTGTGGCGTAGCCGGTTAATGGCAGGGTCATCGGTTTCGCCCTCCCAGCCACAATTCCAGGAGTTGTTGTCGTTGGCACCGTCGTTGTTATTTTCCCCGTTGGCTTCGTTGTGTTTTTCATTGTAGGCGAACATATCGTATAGCGTAAACCCGTCGTGGCAGCAGATAAAGTTGATGCTGGCCGCAGGTCCCCGGTGGTAGTAGAGGTCCGGAGAACCCATGATGCGCTGGGCCATCGGCCCGACTTCGCCGGCATCACTTTTGAGGAATTTTCGTACGTTATCCCGGTATTTCCCGTTCCACTCTGCCCAACGCCCATACGCCGGAAATGACCCTACCTGATATAAACCACCCGCATCCCAGGCCTCGGCAATAAGTTTGCACTTGGCCAGAATCGGGTCAAACGCCAGCGATTCAAGCAGGGGTGGATTGCTCAGCGGCCGTCCGTCCATATCCCGTCCCAGAATCGCGGCTAAGTCGAAGCGGAAACCGTCGATGTGGTATTCCGACGCCCAGTACCGGAGGCAGTCGAGTACCATGTTCCGCACCACCGGGTGGTTACAGTTCAGGGTGTTGCCCGTACCCGAGAAGTTAAAATAATACCCCTCCGGCGTGAGCATGTAATACGTCTTGTTGTCGATCCCCCTGAAGGAGATCGTATGGCCCCGGTGATCGCCCTCGGCCGTGTGGTTAAATACCACGTCGAGGATCACTTCGATGCCGTTTTTGTGTAGTTCCTTAATGAGTGTTTTCAGCTCATCGACCTGCATCCCGAATTTCCCGGTAGCCGCATAACCGGCCTTGGGCGAGAAGAAGTTGACGGTGCTGTAGCCCCAGTAGTTGACCAGTGTCTCACCGGTTACGGGGCTTTCGCGGCTGTGTTCCCATTCGTCAAATTCGTAGACCGGCAGGAGTTCGATGCTATTGATGCCCAGTCCCTTGAGGTACGGAATCTTGCTCTTGATGGCACTGAACGTACCACGGTTCTTAACCCCCGACGACGGGTGCTGGGTAAAACCGCGCACGTGCATTTCGTAGATAATCAGGTCTTCGGCCGGGGTTTCGAGCGGGTGATCGCCTTCCCAGTCGAAATCCTCGAACGCCAGCCGCGAGCGGTACGGGTAAATGTCGTCCCAGTTTGGTTTGGCCAGCCACGTATCGCGGCCGCCGATTACCTTGGCATACGGATCGCTCAGGATTTTGGTCTTGTCGAAGCGGTACCCGGCCGCCGGATTAAACGGCCCGTCCATGCGGTAGCCATATTCCAGCCGTTCGTAGTCCAGATCAAAAACGATCATGGAATACACGTTGCCGATCCGGAATTCGTCGGGGAACGGAATTTCGGCAAAAGGTTTCGCTTCGCCCCGGTCAAACAAAACCAGCGTACACGAGGTGGCGGCGCTGGAATATACACTGAAGTTGACACCGTTTGAGACCATCGACGCCCCGAACGGCAGGACATGCCCCCGTCGGAACTTAATGCCGTTCAGCTCATGGGTGGGGTAATAATCTATCCGGCTATCTTCCATGGGCATTATGATTTAAGGGCAGCGATGCCTTCGTCCAGTGTATCGACTAAAATGAAAAAAGCCAGAAAACCGGTATTGGCCATGATGTCCTGAATCTCTTCGGAGGCACCCAGCAATACTACTTTTCCGTTGCGTGACTTAATCTGGCGGTAGATCATGAGCAGTACCCGCAGGCCCGCGCTCGACAGAAAGTCGACTTTAGAAATGTCCAGAATGACAGCATTTTGCCCCTGAATGGGGCCCATCGCGCCGCGCTCAAAGTCGCCGGCGGTTTTGCTGTCAATACTGCCTTCTGCTTCAATAACCGTTATGTCCTGTACCGTTTTTGATGTAACGTTCATGCTCGATTCGGTTTGGTGTTTTGTGTTAACAGCATGGTGCCCGGAAACCTCCGGACACCATCGCGACGTAACGCAGTACTTGTATATTCACTTGTTAAACCGGAGTGATCAAAACCTTCACTCTTACTTGCTTGTCGGTTTCAGGCAGATTTACGGTCAGCGCATCGGCATCAAAGTCCGTATACGGCGCGTCGTCAATAAACACCTCTCCGATTTTAATGCTGCCTTTAGGCAGGATATCCGGCGATACGTGCAGGACATTGTTCTTGAATGAATTCGGATAAGGTTTGAAATAGAAATAGGTTGGCTGCTTCGTAATCAGCAGGTTAATGTAAACAGCCGACAGGTAGCACAGCTCCGTTGAGTGGTAGGCACTCATGGAGTGGCTGCCCTTGAAGCGTTCATGACCCAGCAGATAAGGCATCCCGTTGGCGAAAACGTTGAAGTATACGCCGCCGTCGTCGGTATCGAGGAAGAAGGCATTGTAGAACGAAGCCGCTTCGCGGGCCTGCTTCTGGTAGTCACCCTCGCCGAGGATGCCGTACATGATCAGGTAGGCCAGAATCGCCTGTTCCTGCTGCCACCACGCCTTGCGGTCGTGCCATACGTACTGGTGATGCTTGCCGCCGATGAGTGTTTCGCGTTCCACCACATCGTACCAGCCGCCGCGCTGCTGGTCAGAACCGGCTGCCGGCATCAGTTCCGCAATTTTCTTCGCGAACTCCAGATACTCGTCCTTGCTCTTCAGCGACTGCATCCGCATCAGGTTCCAGGCGATCTTGAGGTTGTGGCCGACTACGGCACGGTTCTGCTGCCAGCCCCAGGTCTGGTCCTTGCTCCAGTCTTCAAAGAATTTCTCCTGCACAAACGGGCTTTTGTCGTAGTCAGGGAAATATTTAGTAATGGTATCGAACGTATATTCGAGGAAATCAGCGTATTTCTGCTCGCCGGTGGCCAGGTAGAGGTTAATCAGATAGGCCGGTGCATGGTCACCTACCGAGTTCCAGTTTTTCCGGGCGCGGTTATGGGCCAGCGACTGATCGCGCGGGTCAAGGCCGATCGGGTCGATGTGCGAGAAATAGCCTTCCTGCTCGTTGTCCTTGTAGTACTTCTCAAACAGGTCGATGGTTTTTTCGATATCCGCCATAATGCGGGTATCGCCGGTGATGCGGTAGGTCTGGGTCGGTCCGGCCAGGGCGTAAATCTGCTCATACATCGGGATCGAGTAGTAGTCGTCGCCGAATTCAGAGGTAAGCAGTTTGGTTTCCTTGGCGCCGTCTACCTTGATACCGTGGTACCAGTAGATAAGGTCGGCGTCCTGGTCGTAGAACCGCATGTGGTCGCGGAGGTAGTTGGTACCCTGTTCGGCGCCTTCCAGAAAAGCGTCGTTGCCCGTCAGCATATAAGCCGACGCAAAGCCGTAGATCATCCGAGAAATCGTATCGGTTTCCTGCAGGTAATCACCGCGTTTCGAACCCGCCAGATGGAGTACGGTGCGGTAGTTATGGTAGTCAATCGGAGCCTCAGGGTAGTTGAACTGCCATTTAAGGTAGCTTTTGGCGATAGAGTCAATTTGTTTGATCCACCAGTCCTGCCCTTCATGGCGGTATTCTTCGGGGGTTTTGCCCGGGAAAATAAGCTGCTGCGCCTCAAAAATCATGTCGCCGCCGTCGGCACCAGGGTAGAATGTGCCGTAGGCAAAAACGTACTGCCCTTGTTTCGACAGAAACTCGAACATCACGCCGGTAGCATCCTGATAGCCTTCGTCGAGGTTGCGCACGCTGCGGGCGTAGGTCGACGGAATCAGGTTAAGTTTAAACTGACGTTTGTCGGAAGTTTCGACAACAAACGCACGCTCGGCGGGGGTAAAGCTGACGATATACCCGGCAATGGTATCCGAAAATGTAAAGTTGAGTTTCATGGAAGATGAATTGACTACCGCAGGCAGTACTCCGATAGTGGTTTAGTCTAAATGAGGATTTACGAATTGATGCTGACGGAGCGGGGCTCAGCCCTGCCGTTCAGCCAGCATATCAATGATCCGGCGGGCGAACAGGTGCGCATGACCGCCGGAGCGTCCGGTAACCAGATTACCATCAACAACCACATCCTCGTTCGTGTAGATGGCACCGTAGGCCTTAGCATCGCCGATCAGGTTGTTATGGCAGACAAGTTTTTTACCCCTGACAAGCTCTGTTGCGGGGGCAACGAGCCAGAGGCCGTGGCAGATAATGCCTTTCAGGATGCTGTCTTCGGCAAATACGCGTTTCAGAAATTCAGTGGCAGGCGGTATTTTCTCAACATCCTCGGTATACCGTAACCGGTCTGAAACCATGCCGGACGGGACAATAATGGCAGCATAACTGCGGAGTTCTTCATCGCTCATGCCTTCGAATGTCTCCCGGCATTCCATGGGAGCGCGGTGTTCGTGGCCGTAGAACGTGATGCTGGGCTGGCCCCACAAGCGGGTCAGAAAGTGCACTTCAGCACCTTCTTCCGGAAACCGGTACTTGTAGTAAAAGATTTCGTTTTCGAAATAGTCGCTCTCAAACAG
>NZ_CAMFHL010000308.1 GCF_945952095.1 uncultured Arsenicibacter sp.
ATCCTCATCCGGCACACGGGCAATGGTTTCCGGAATATTCAGATACTGGTTATCCTTCAGCGGCAGCAACCGCGGATTTGCACCGTAGCAGTCGGCCATCAGCTTGCCTTTCGAGCCGATAAATAACACCCCGCCGTCGGAATTACCAAAACTCTCGCCCGGCAGCAGCTCTTCAGGCAGTTCAGGCAGCACACCACCATCGTACCAGCTCAGCTTAATATCCCCTTTATTGTCTTTACGCGGGTAATTGAGGTGTATAGAGGTTGAAAACGGTGTCCAGTCAGGATTATCGTCCTGCGGGCGGAGGGTAAATGTCCATGTACCGGCCACGCTGCATTCCACCGAATTCGGGTAATCGACGGGCAGGATCCGGAAAACCGGGTCGAGGATGTGGCACGCCATATCGCCCAGGGCACCTGTTCCGTATGGCCACCAGCCCCGCCAGTTCCACGGCAGATACGCCTGATTGTACGGCACCTTCTTCGACGGCCCTAACCACAGATCGAAATCCAGCTCTTTCGGAATCTCATAGGTCTGGTCGGTCGGCATTGCCTGCGGCCAGACAGGCCGGTTTGTCCAGGCAAGTACCTTGTGTACATCGCCGATAATGCCGGAATTATAAATTTCCTGCATCCGCCTTACGCCGTTACCGGACCCACCCTGATTCCCCATCTGAGTAATGACCTTGTACTTTTTCGCTGCCTGCGACAGAACACGGGCCTCGTAGATGTCGTGCGTCAGCGGTTTCTGGGTATACACGTGTTTACCCAGCTGCATTGCCGCCAGTGTTGCGACGGCATGGGTGTTGTCAGGGGTTGAAATCGAGCAGGCGTCAATGTTTTTGCGTTCCTTGCTCAGCATTTCGCGGAAATCCTTGTAATACGTCGCTTTCGGAAATTTCGCCCGTGAATCGACCGCCTGCCGGTCATCGACGTCGCACAGTGCCACGATGTTTACATTCGGGCTTTTGGCAAAGGATGCCAGATCACTTTTGCCCTTGCCCCCGACACCGATACCGGCGATGTTGAGTTTGTCACTAGGCGGAATGTAGCCTTTGCCCAGCACATGACGCGGAACAATAAAAAACGAGGAAGCAGCCAGTGTCGAGGCCTTAATAAACTCCCGGCGACTGGTATTATCAGCCGCAGAATCCTGCTTGTTCATAAAGGAAAGGGTTATCCATACGATTGGTATACGCCTTCCGGCTGATTTTGTACTATCGGGGGGGGAAAAATGGTTTATCGGCGGCCGAGCTCAATGGCCTGCATATCAGAAATCTGGCCATCATGTAAGGAAAACCGGAGGCAGGTACGCATAACGTGAAAACCGGTTTTGCCGGCGGCGCCGGGGTTCATATAAAGCAGATTCCGCATCTTCGGGTCGCGGACTACTTTGAGGATGTGTGAATGTCCGCAGACAAATATATCCGGCGTATCAATCTGCAGGTTGGGCCGGACAATGGGGTTGTATTTGGGCGGCGTGCCGCCGATGTGGGTAATCCAGATATCAAAGCCTTCGAGCTGAAACCGCTGATGCGACGGCAGATCGCTTGACTCGCCGTCGATATTGCCGCAGACAACCCGCACCGGCTTGAAAGCCCTTAGCTGGTCTAACACAACAAGCTGACCCACATCGCCTGCATGCCAAACTTCATCACAATCATCAAAATGGCTGAAAATCTGCGGATCAAGATAACTGTGTGTGTCGGAAAGCAGGCCGATGCGGGTCATTAGTATACTGTGTTATGAATGGTTGTTGCTGCAAAATTAACCGTTCAGCAGCACATCTTTCATCTCACTGCGAATTCGTTTCTTATCAATTTTACCAACACTCGTTTTCGGAATCTCCGGCACAAATACAATCCGGTCCGGCACATACCACTTATTGATTTCGCCGGCTGTTGCCTTTGTCTGTAACTGGCTGCGCAAGGCTTCTGCTGACGCCTCAACGCCCGGCTTCAATACCACCAGGGCATAGGGCCGTTCACCCCATTTCTCGTCGGGCAGACCAATCACTGCCGCTTCGGCAACGCCTGCCTGCTGCGATAACAGATCTTCAATATCGAGCGACGACACCCATTCACCACCGGTTTTAATAACGTCTTTGGTCCGGTCGGCAATGTGTATCCAGTTGTCGGGAGTAATGCTGGCAACGTCGCCGGTATGCAGCCAGCCATGCCGCCAAAGGTCTTCTGCACGCTCCGGTTCCTTATAATAGCCTTGTGTCAGCCACGGACCACGGGCCACAATCTCACCCAACGACTGCCCGTCGTGGGGGACAAACTGCCCGTTATCGTCCATAAGCCGCATCTCTATAAACGGCGAAATCCGCCCGGCCAGCGTACGCAGGTCAACCTGCTCGTCGATTGGCAGCGGCCGTTCCTGATCGTTCAGATACGTTACCGACATAATCGGCGCGGTCTCCGACATGCCATAACCGGCATAGACCTGAATGCCCAGCTCCAGCGCGGCCTTTGCCAGGCCTTTGGTCAGCGCCGATCCGCCGATAATGACCTTCCATTTGCTGAGCTGCGGCTTAAACTGCTGCGCCGCCGGACTGCTGACCAGCATATTCAGGATCGTCGGTACGCAATGCGATAACGTTACGCCTTCTTTCAGCAGCAACTTCAGCAGAATTTCGGGCTCATAACGCCCCGGATAAATCTGTTTGGTCGACAACATGGTCGCCAGAAACGGAAAACCCCAGGCATGCACGTGAAACATCGGCGTGATCGGCATATATACATCCGCCAGCGAGCTGAACGGCACCGCCTGATACCCGCAGACATAACTCATGAGGCCCATAGTGTGCATAAACAGCTGCCGGTGTGAGAAGTAAACCCCTTTCGGATTGCCGGTTGTGCCGGTCGTGTAAAACGTAGTGGCCCAGGTATTCTCGTCGAAATCCGGGAAATCGTATTCGTCGGACTGACCGCTGAGCAGGGCTTCGTATTCACCGGCAAACCCCTCAGGCACCGCCACCGATCCGCCTTCGGCATAGACCTTATCACTGATCACAATGATGGATTCAACCGTTGTCAGCTGACTTTTTACGGCATTCAGCAACGGCAGGAAGTCTTCATGAATCAGCAAGACCTTGTCTTCGGCGTGATTCATGGTGTACAGAATCTGCGCCGGCGACAAGCGCACGTTGATGGTATGGAGAATGGCCCCGACGCAGGGTACGCCGAAAAAGCATTCGAGATACCGGTGACTATCCCAGTCCATTACCGCCACCGTATCACCGCCTTTTACCCCCAGACTGCCAAGCAGGTTGGCCAGCTGCCGTACCCGTTTATTAAAGGTCACGTAGGTCATCCGGAATAAATCGCGGTATATGATTTCGCGCTGCGGCTCGTATTTCAGCGATTGGGCCAATAATTGCTTGATGAGCATCGGCGGCTCATGGGCCGATGCCGTACGCGGGATTAGTTTTGTCGAGATCATGACCAATTAAGCTATACCAGGAATTTCTTGAATGAAAGCTATAGAAACAACGCGCATCAAGCAAGTATCTGCTGCGTAAAAAGGCTGATCCGGACTAAAATGTGTATGAATTGCATAAAAAAAGCCACCCCTTCTTACCGAAAGGATGGCTTATGTGTGTCGTTTTACAGGACCTAGAGCAGCAGTCCGGCCAGGGTGGCCGACATGTAACTGGCTAATGTACCACAAATCAGCGCTTTAAAGCCTAAGCGGGCCAGATCACTGCGGCGGCTTGGGGCGAGTTCGCTGATCCCTCCCACCTGAATCGCAATCGAACTGAAATTAGCAAACCCGCACAGGGCGAAGCTGGTAATGGCTACCGTTTTCGGATCCAGTGTATCTTTTAACTTGATCAGATCCAGGTAAGCAACGAATTCGTTAACGACCATTTTGGTACCCATCAGCGCACCGGCCGCCTGAATATCTTTCGTCGGAACCCCCATTGCCCAGGCAAAAACGGAGAACAGATTGCCCAACAGAAAATTAAGGCTTAACTCCGGAAAACCGGCCAGTTCCCCTATTTTAAACAGAATCCCGTCGATCAGCGCGATCAGGGCGATAAACCCGATCAGCATCGCAATTACGTTGAAACCGACTTTCAAGCCTTCGCTGGCACCGGCAGCAATCGCGTCCAGCAGGTTCGCGTGGTTTTTCTTGATATCAACCTTTGCTGACCCCTGTGTTTCAGACACTTCCGTTTCCGGAAAAACAATCTTGCTGATCACCAGTGCACCCGGCGCGGCCATGATACTGGCAGCCAGCAGGTACTCGGCCGGAATACCGAACGAGATGTAAATGGCCATAACACCACCCGCAATACAGGCAAAACTACCCGCCATTGAGGCCAGCAGCTCAGAGTTGGTCATGCCTTTCAGATAAGGCTTTATCATGATCTGGGCCTCGACCTGCCCCACGAATGCACTCGATACGTTTGATAACGCTTCGGCACCACTCACGCCCATCAGCCATTTCATGATCCGGGCCATAAAGGCCACGATCCGCTGCATGATGCCCAAGTGATAAAAAATATTTACCAGTACGGCGACGAAGATGATGGTCGGGATAATTTTAAAGAAAAAGATCGTTGGCTGACCAAATGTCTTGTTGAGCAGGGTCTCCCGTACCAGCGGACCGAACACGAAATCGGCGCCTTTATCGGCAAAATCAAGTAGTTTTTTTACGAAAGCCCCCAGGACACTGAACAGGTTCCGGCCAACGTCCGTTTTTAACACAAAAATCGCCAGACCAAATTGCAGGCCCAGTCCAACTCCTACGGTTCTTAAATTAATTGCACGGCGATTATTAGACATCAATATGGCAATGCCCAGAATCAGGACAATGCCGATAAGCCCGGTGAAGCGCTCCATTTAGCGTTGTTAGATGATAAAAGTTTCAATTAGGTCCTGCGAAGATACAAAGTTTATGCCTTTACCGATGGGCTTTAGGAGAATACTTTGACAGACAGCCGGTCCTTATGGCTTTTTTTAGTACTTTTTAAAGACACCCGGACACGAAAAAGCCGTATGCCCGGGTGATTCCCGCATACGGCTTCAGCCTGAAAACAAATTATTCTTTCCTACAGGTTGGCAATTGCCTGCGCAGCCGATTCTTCAATCGGTTCCTCCGGTGTTTCCTCTTTTTCCGCTTCGTCTTTCCGGAAAAGGCACACCACATCCTTGATATCGTCCTCTGTCAGATCAAAGAAACGTTTCTGCGCATTGAACGCTTCCTGCCCCTCTTCTACTTCACATTTTTTATAGTTGCCGTCCTCATTCAGTTCATACGCGTTGATATTGTCGCGCAGGTTGAATTCCAGAATTTGCATGCACTGCTTGCGAACCCTTGGATCGGCGAGGAAAAACAACGATTCAAGCCGCCGGTCGAAGCTGCGGACCATCACATCTGCACTGCCGCCGTAAATTTTCGGATTACCGTTATTGTGGAAATAGAAAATACGGGTGTGTTCCAGAAAGTCGCCCACGATTGACCGCACGGTGATGTTTTCGCTCAATCCGACCCGTTTTGGCCGCAGGCAGCAAATGCCCCGCACAATCAGCCGGACCGGTACGCCGGCCTGCGAAGCACGGTACAACTCGTCGATTACTTCCTTATCCTCCAGCGAGTTAATCTTAATACAGATGCCACTGTCCTTACCGGCCTGTGCGTTTTCGGCTTCCCCCTGAATCAGCCGGATCAGCTGTTTACGCATATCACGCGGGGCCGTAATCAGGTACTGGTAATCATTAGGTAGCGAGTGCCCGGTGATTACATTGAAGAACTCGGAAATATCGTGTGTATACACATCATCGGCCGTCAGCAGCCCGATATCGGTATACAGCTTGGCCGTGTCTTCGTTGTAATTTCCGCTCGACAGGTGGGCATACCGCACCACGCGGCTCCCTTCATTCCGGACAACCAGCAGCAGCTTTGTGTGCGTTTTGAAACTACTGATGCCATAAATCACGAAGCAACCGGCTTTTTGCAGGCGCTGTGCTTCGTGGATATTATTTTCTTCATCGAAACGGGCTTTTACCTCAAACAGCGCTGATACGTGCTTCCCGTTTTCGGCCGCCTTCAGCAGCGCATCTGTCACCCGCGAGTTTTTGGCCAGCCGGTAAATGGTCAGCTTAATCGCCAGTACGTTCGGATCTTCAGCCGCCTGTTCGAGCAGTTGCAGCACCGCCTCAAAATTGTTGTAAGGGTGATGCAGCAGAATATCCCGCTCCTTTATCGTCTCGAAAATATCCTTGATTTTCTCACGGCCTAATCCCAGCGGCGGCACCGGTGAGCGCTGAGCCGGCATATCAGCCTTAAAATCGGGATGTTTGATGATCTGCCAGAGACTGGTGAAATCAATCAGCGAAGCCGCTTCGAACAGATTATAATCGTCGATTTCCCACTTCTTTTTCAACAGATTGCTCATCCACTCCGATGCCCCCGGCTCTATCTCAACCCGCACCACGCGACCAAGCCGTCTGTTTTTGATCTTCTGCCGGATCTCGTCGATAAAGTCAGCTTCTACGTCGTCACTTTCTTCAAGGGTAAAATCCCCGTTACGCGTGATGCGGAAGAGGTTTACCGACAGAATTTCAACATTCCTGTAGAGCTTTTTGATATTATGCCGTACGATTTCCTCAATCGGCAAAAACAACATAATGGGGTCTTTGCCCTCCTCTTCCCGTTCAATGGTCAGGAAGCGCGGCAGGTTGGCCGGAATCTGTACAAACGACAACCGGTGGTGGTCATCCTCCTCCGCAATCTGCTTTTTCCGGACTACTTTCGCATCCGGATTCTGGGTCACTACCCCGAAAATCAGCACCTTCGCCAGCAACACCGGAAACGTATGGGTATAGTCATACAGCATCGGCGTCAGGGTCGGGTAAATCGTCCGGTCAAAGTAATGATCCGCCTCTTCCTGCTCCTCCTGGCTCAGATCGCCATATTGTACTAATTGAAGACCGTTTTCCGGAAATACCGGTAGCAGATCATTCATCAACAGGCTGTGCTGATCCTTATTGAACTGATGGGCCGCCCGGAAAAGTGCTTTTTTAAACGGCACCTCCCGCAAGCCTGAATAATCGATCCGCTCTTTGTTATAGTCCAGGTAATTATACAGACTTCCGATACGGATGGTAAAAAACTCATCCAGGTTTGAGGCGGTAATTGCCAGAAACTTCAGGCGCTCCATGATCGTCCGTTCAGGACTACGGGCCTGATCGAGCACACGTTCATTAAACTTCAGCCAGCTCAGGTCACGACTCAGGTAATTACTCTGATCAATGACGCTAAACACTTTCTCGCTGGCTTTTACGGCCAGTTTACTATCCCCTTTTGCAGGTACCGGTTCCGCAGTACGCTGTCCGATACGGGAGATAAGATTAGTTACTATTTTATGTGGATTCATGCGAATACGTTTAGGATTTTTACAATTTCAACAGGCACAGTGCGCTTATGAAATGCATTATCGGATTTATCGTGTCATACACGCTTTCCGGCTGGTTATGCTGCCGTTTCACAAATATAACCCCTATAGATAACATTTATTTCCTGCTGACTGCTAACAAATTGTAAAATTTCTATTTATCGTTTTGTTGTTGACCAATCATTCAGGAACGGATACACAGAGCGCATCTTGGTTTCCGCGTTTTCCAGGCAGGCGTTGTGTGGGGAGAAATGGTATTAAAACAATAGTGGTGGCACGACTTAGCGTCGTGCCACCACTATTTCGCTTTTTGTTTCGGGCGACCACGTGGGGTCGCCCCTACGGTTGTGATGTATTGTGTTTTGGGCGACCGCGTGGTGGGCGATCCC
>NZ_CAMFHL010000309.1 GCF_945952095.1 uncultured Arsenicibacter sp.
GAGATTGCCTCTTGTCTCGTGGGCTCGGAGATGTGTATAAGAGACAGGTGTACAGGTAAACAATAACTCGGGTCGTCCCGGTGGCCGTACTACAGTACGTATCCGTGGTTTCAGCTCGATTAACTCCTCGAACAACCCATTGTATGTGGTCGACGGTGTGATGTTGCCGCAAGGTAACCAGGCGCAGTTCAGCTCGGCGATTGACTACATTAACCCGAATGACATCGTATCCATTGAGGTACTGAAAGATGCGTCCTCGACAGCGATCTACGGTGCCCGCGGTGCCAATGGTGTTATCCTGGTAACTACGAAAAAAGGGAAAGCCGGCGAAGGTATGGTTACCTATAACGCCGATTTCAGCGTAAATACAATCGGACCAAACCGGCCGCGCGTATTGAATGCGAAAGAGTATCTGGCTACGGAAGATCTGGCTTACGCAAACATTAAGAAATATGACCCGGCTGGCTGGGCTGCGGGTAAGTACACAAGCTTAGATCCGATTGCCCGGAGAAAAGCGTACAGCGCTGCTTACCCTGGTGTATTCGATGCGAACCTGAACCCGCTGTACGATACAGACTGGTTTAAGGAAACAACACAGAACAAGCTGTCTCAGAACCATCAGTTAGGTTTCAGCGGTGGTAACGAACGGACACAATACTCGTTATCCCTGGGCTTCCGCGACGATCAGGGTTTGATCAAAACATCGTATATGAAACGCTATTCAGGCCGTTTTACAATCGATGATCAGATCAAGAAATGGCTGAAAGTCGGTGGTACACTGAGCTACAACAATCAGACTGAGAATTTAGTAGACATCAATGACGCCGTTGCCCGTCAGATTGTGGAAGATTTCCCGTTCCTGCCGGTTAAATATGCAGATGGCCGCTATGCCAGCAACCGTGATTATCCAAGTGCAGAAGGAACATTCAGTTCTATGCACCGCCTGATGGATCGCCGGTATATCCTGAATACGCAGACAACGTTAGGTAGCCTGTATAGCAACATCAATATTGCGAAAGGGCTTGAAATGCGTACAGTTCTGGGTGTTAACATTTTAACGCAGGAAAACAACGAATCACAAACCCGTACACTGAACCCCGGGCAGTTAGGTAACGCCGCAACGCGGAACCGTAAGGAAAGCTTCTGGTCACTGGAAAACTACCTGACCTATAACAAGCAGATTCGTGATAACCAGCACTTAACAGCTTTATTAGGTTTGTCGTGGCAGGAAACCAACTTCTTCAGCATGGGGGCTACTGTGCAGAACTTTGCGACGGACTACTTCGGGTTCAATAACCTGGGTGCAGGGGCTACAAACCCTCAGGTTTCGTCAAACGCATCGCGTTTTGCCTTTAACTCATACTTTGGCCGGGTTAACTACAGCCTGATGGAGAAGTATTTGTTTACGGTAACCGGTCGTATGGACGGATCGTCGAAATTCGGTGCTAACCACAAGTATGCCTTCTTCCCGTCGGCAGCGTTTGCATGGCGTGTATCTGAAGAGAGCTTCCTGAAAAACAACAGCCTCATTTCGAACCTGAAATTACGGACCAGCTATGGTCTGACGGGTAACTCGGAAATTCCGCCGTATTCGTCACTGGCCCTGTTAAGCTCTAACTATTCAACAATTTATAACGATACCCGCGTAGGTGGTACTGGTATTGACCGTCTGGCCAACCCGGATCTGCGGTGGGAAAAAACAGCTCAGGCTGACATCGGTGTTGAAGTTGGTATCCTGAAAGGCCGTGTAACACTGGAAGCTGACTATTACTATCGTAAGACAACGGACATGCTTCTTGATGCACCGGTTCCTCGTACGAGCGGTTACGGTACAATCCGCCGGAACGTAGGCTCAATGCAGAACCAGGGCTTTGAATTTGGTCTGAACACAGTGAACATTGACCGTGGCGGTTTCAGCTGGAACACATCGTTCAACCTGTCGCTGAACCGGAACAAAGTGCTTTCACTGGCAACGCCGTCTGATATCTTCAACGTAGGTGGTCCTAACTTTACAAACCCGACAAACGTGATCCGCGTGGGTGAGCCGGTAGGTTCATTCTGGGGTCTGACCCGTCTGGGCGTATGGAGCGAAGCCGAGCGTGAAGAAGCCGCTAAGTTTGCCAGCTACCGGAATAACCTGACTATGCTGCCGGGCGATATCAAATATCTGGATGTTAACGGCGATAAGGCAATCACTGACGCTGACCGCAGCATCATCGGTAACGGTAGCCCTAAAGGCTGGGGTGCTATGACAAACTCATTCCGGTACAAAGGTTTTGATGCTACACTGGAATTGCAGTTCATGTATGGTAACGACGTTATGTTGATGAACCTGCACCCAAGTGAAGACCGTCAGGCGCTGGCTAACAGCTACTCATCGGTACTGAACGCATGGACACCGCAGAATCAGAATACGATGATTGCTGAAATCCGTGAAACACGTGCCGGTTATGTAACAAACGTGGACAGCCACTGGATTAAAAATGGTTCGTTCCTGCGTGGCCGTAACCTGCTGGTTGGCTACACATTCCCAAGCGAGCTGACAAGCCGCCTGAAAATGAGTAAACTGCGGGTGTATGCCAGCGCACAGAACTTCTTCCTGTTAGTGGAAGATCCGATTGTTGGTGATCCGGAAGTAACACCGACCAACCAGGGTGACGGCAACAGCGCGTTCTCTCAGGGTATGATCTGGCACAACTATCCGAAGCCTACAACCTACATGTTAGGTTTACAGGTTGCTTTCTAATCGATCACGAAACTCATTAACGTTCAAAAGAGATTCTCAACATGAAGTTAAATATCATTAAACGAGCAGGTACTGCTGCCCTTTTCGGCGCTGTTTTGCTTGGACCTGTTGGCTGTACGGACTTTTTAGATGAACGCGCTCCATCTAACCTGACAACCTCAAGTTTCTATACCATCCCTGACCACGCAGAAGCCGGACTGGCCTCAGTTTATGCAAGCATGCGTTTTATCGGTGATGGTGCCAATATCTTCTCGTCGAACTGGCAGCTTCTCGAAGCGATGACCGGAACGTCGACAACAGAGACAGCCCAGAACTCTGACCTTAACAACCTGTACAGTATGTCGCACGATGGAAATACGATCCACGTGGTAAACTACTGGAACGGTCTGTACCGGGTAATTGCACAGGCTAACCTGGTGCTGGATAAAGTTCCGGGGATCACGCCGATGGACGAAGCGCAGAAAAAGAAAATTCTGGGAGAAGCTCGTTTCCTGCGTGCCTGGGCTTACTTTACAGCCGTTCGTCTCTGGGGTGATGTTCCGCTTGTGACTAAGCCTCAAACCGCTGCGTCGGAAGATTTCCGTCCGGCCCGGGCTTCACAGGAAGAAATTTACAAGCTGATCGTAGAAGATCTGACTACAGCTGAGAGTGCAGGCCTGTCGTGGATGGATTTAAGCGGTCGTGCGAACCTGGCTGCGGTAAAAACACAATTGTCAAAAGTATACCTGACAATGGCTGGCTTCCCGCTGAGCAAAGGAGCGTCACACTACAAACTGGCTGCTGATAAAGCACTGGAAGTAATTACGTACGCCAATGCTAACCCGGGCACTATCAACCTGTTCACAACCTATGAAGATGTACATAGCGAGCGGACAGAAAACCGGATTGAGCATTTGTTCCAGTTGCAGTATAACGCTACCGTGGCAAGTAATCCGATGGATAACTTCTACGGTAACTTTAAGCCGATTAACTACAACGGTCCAACAGGAACAGGTAGCTCGGTGCCGACGTCGTCATTCTACAACTCGTATGAGAAAGGTGACCTCCGGACAAAAGATCAGGATGGCTACTTCTATACCACGTACTTTACGAATGGTACCGGTGCCCGTTTCGATCTGGGCGCTCCGTATGTGTTCAAACACTTTAACCGGATTGCGAACGGTACCTCTGGCGTTGCCGGTACACGTCTGAATAACCTGAACGTGCCGATGATTCGCTATGCAGAAACACTGTTACTGTATGCTGAAGCACAAAACGAAGTAGGTGGCCCTAATCAGGCAGCATACGACGCGTTGAAAAAAATCCGTGACCGTGCCCAGCTGGCAACACCTGGCTTAGGTACATTCAATCAGGCGAGCTTCCGTGAAGCTGTATGGCGCGAGCGGTGGTATGAGCTTTGCTACGAGCAGCTTACCTGGTTTGATATGGTTCGTTTACGCAAAGTATTCAATGAGAAGACAAAAGGCTTTGACAACTTTGTGGGTCACATTAACCTGAGCACCAACAAAGCACTGGAAGAGAAACACCTATTGCTTCCATTGCCTCGTCAGGAAATGCTGAATAACCCGAATCTGAAACCTCAGAACCCTGGTTATCCAAACTAATTTCTAATCTGATAAGAAGGTTATTTACCCGGCAGCTGATTCAGTTGCCGGGTTTTTTATTGGTATTATGTCTCCGCGCGTTACGTAAATCAGGGAACGAAACCGGGTGATTTCATCGTTATGAGATAGATACGGATGTGTTTGTTTAATCTTTTTGAAAAATGATTAAACAAAAAAGCCGACCCTTATGTTAGTAGGGTAGCAATCGCATTCCCTGGGGCGGAAATGGCCACCCGCCCGGCGGCTTGCATGTGTTGTACACAACCTTTGTAACGACATGCGAACTGAAAGTCAGTTCTGAACGAAAACATGAGTGAATCAAATCAGGTGGATACCAGCGGTAACCCACAACCTCTGGCACATGCCCCGGAAAAAGCAGTTTCTGTACCGGATACGCGCCATAGGGTTGCTGTCTACCGGAAAGAACATTTTAATGCGGCACATCGGCTGAACAACCCGAACTGGTCAGACGAAAAAAATGAACGTGTCTATGGTAAATGCAATAATTACAATTACCATGGACATAACTATGACCTGATACTTCAGGTTACAGGGCCGGTTGACCCGGAAACGGGCTATGTCATTGATATGAAAGTACTTAGTGATATAACGAAAACGTTTGTACTCGACCGGTTTGATCACAAAAATCTTAATCTGGATACCGAAGAGTTTAAAGACTTAAACCCGTCGGCCGAAAACATTGCCATCGTTATCTATCAAATTTTACGTGAGCAGCTGGATCCCTCTCTGGATCTCAAAATCAGACTTTATGAAACCGAACGGAATTTTGTTGAATACCCGGCCGCTTAACGGTAATGGCAAGAATGGCAAACATGCCGGTACTGACTTTGCCGATGACCTGCATGCCGAGGAAATTGGCGAGTCACATGCTGCTACGTCGATTGAAACGCCCATGCGTCCGGATGCATTTGCGATGGACGATGATCATAAAATTGAACTCATTACTGAACACTTCAGGGAGATTATGAACATTCTGGGCCTTGACCTGACCGACGACAGCCTGAACGGGTCGCCGCGGCGTGTCGCCAAAATGTATGTAAAAGAAGCGTTCAGCGGGCTGAATCCGGCTAATAAGCCAAAACCAACCCTGTTTGATAACAAGTTCAAATACAATGAAATGCTGGTTGAGAAGGACATTCTGGTGCAATCGTACTGCGAACACCACTTTGTTCCGATAATCGGTAAGGCACACGTTGCCTATATATCGAGCGGCAAGGTAATCGGCCTCTCAAAACTAAACCGGATTGTACAGTATTATGCTAAACGTCCGCAGGTGCAGGAGCGTCTGACCGTTCAGATCGCCAATGAGCTGAAAAACGTGCTGGAAACGGAAAACGTGGCCGTTATCATTGATGCCAAACACCTGTGTGTATCAACAAGGGGCGTTCGTGACGTACATAGTTCAACCGTTACGGCGGCTTACCACGGTAAGTTTGAAGAGGAAGCGACCCGGCAGGAATTTCTGCGGTATATTTCGGGTATGAACGCAACCTTGTAGGGAGATATTAGTTATTGTGATGAAGAAGGCTGCTCAATCTGGCAGCCTTCTTTTTTTCATGAAAACCATCTCCGTAATGCAAGGAAAAACCATTTTTATTATCGGAGCCAGCTCCGGCATCGGGCATGCCCTGGCCGTTACACTACAGGCACAGGGAGCAACCCTGATTACGGCCGGCCGCCGCCAGCCGGAAGGCATTCAGTCTACGCACCTGAACTGGGACGTTACCCAGCCGCCGGGTGATTTAGCAAAGCAACTGCCGGACACCCTGCACGGACTGGTTTACTGTCCGGGAACCATAAATTTAAAACCCTTTCAGCGCTTGTCAGTGACTGACTTTCAGAACGATTTGCAGGTGAATGTACTGGGTGCTATTGCGGCGGTTCAGGCGGCGTTTCCGGCGTTGAAAAAGGCTAAGGGAGCCAGTATTGTTCTGTTCAGTACGGTAGCGGCTAAAGTAGGTATGAGCCTGCATTCATCGGTAGGAGTAGCCAAATCGGCGGTTGAGGGGCTGGCAAAATCACTGGCAGCCGAGTTTGCACCCTCGCAGATCCGGGTCAACGCCGTGGCGCCGTCTCTGACTGATACGCCGCTGGCGCAGTTTCTGTTAGGGGATGATACGAAACGGGAGGCAGCCAATAAGCGCCATCCGCTGGGCCGGTACGGCGCGTCGGCTGATATTGCCAACATGGCGGCCTTTCTGCTCTCGGATCAGGCGGCCTGGATAACCGGCCAGATTGTCGGGGTCGACGGTGGTATGGGTAGCGTGAAATAACCGGAAAAGAAACGTGGAAGCCGGCTGGCCGGCTTCCACACAGCAGGATCACTTAAAGCGCTCAAGCAGCGCTTTTGTCTTTTTAATACCGTCGTATTCGTCCAGCTTGTCGCCTTCGTATTCAATCCCGACATAGCCTTTAAAACCGCTGTCTTTTACGATTTTCATCATGCGGCTATAATCGGTTTCGATGCAGTTGCCGCTTTCGTCGAAGTTGTACGTTTTCGCCGAAACGCCCTTGGCAAATGCCATCAGCTCTTCGACCCCCTGATAGCGGTCGTACTCGCTTTCGCAGCCGTCTTTTCCGCGACGCAGACAGAAGTTACCGAAATCCGGCAGTGTACCGACATTTGGTTTATTTACATCTTTCATGACATCGGTTAGCCACGCCCCGTTTGACGAGTAGCCACCGTGGTTTTCAACAATCACATTGATACCCAGCGGCTGCGCAAATTCGCCCAGTTTACCGAGTCCTTCAACGGCTGCACGGGCAACCTCTGTTCCGGAGCTGGTGCCATAGGCATTTACGCGGATGGTCTGACAGCCAAGGTATTTCGCGCACTCAACCCATTTTTTGTGGTTATCGACAGCCTGATTTCGTTTGGCTGCATCGGTTTCGCCCAGACCACCCTCGCCATCAATCATGATCAGGTGGTTCTTAATACCGTTGTCCTTGCAGCGCTTCAGTAACTCGTTGAGGTACGGTGTATCGTTAGCTTTGTCCTTAAAGAACTGGTTAACATATTCAACCGTCCGGATACCAAATTCCTTACGGGCAATAACGGGAAAGTCGAGGTTCGTAATTTTTTTGGCAAACAAAGCTTTATGCAGCGACCATTCGGCCAGTGAGATCTCAAAAAAGCGTTTTTTTGCCGGTTCGGCAAAAGCCGTCAGGGATGGCGCAGCCGCCAGTATCAGCCCCGCCTGCTTAATAAAGGAGCGACGATCGGTAGTCATGTTGCTAAGGGAGTTAAAGGGCGAAATCTACGAAATTCAGGGAATATTCAAACGTATTTCCTGCGCCCGGCTGTATAGAGGCTGTCTCTTATACACATCTGACGCTGCCGACGACTCCTTACGTGTA
>NZ_CAMFHL010000310.1 GCF_945952095.1 uncultured Arsenicibacter sp.
AACTAATTGATTGTATGGCATTGTTTACATACGACATATTGAAATGCACCCCAATAAATTGGCTATATAGCAATTATTATTCCAATAAAAGCAAAGCAAATCTTACAAATTTAGTATTAAGTACATTAGGTATGGCATTAGACGAACTCTTTACATTTAAAGACATATTCCGAAATTCTACTTTTACTATTTCTAAAGAAGAAAGGTCAAAAATGACAAATAATTCAGTTCTTGCAAAAGCTCAATTTACGTTGAATGCAAGTAAGCTTGTTATAAAACTATTTGATGGTACAATAAAGTACAAGGGGGCATTTCGGATCTGTCCTTAGTTTTACTATTATGTTAACTGTTTTAGGTGCATAACTCACCTTACTGTAAGGCAACTCTCCGCTAATGATACATCATTTCAACCGGCCAATGCATTCGCACAGTTCAAACTACGACTACTCAAAAATGATAAGCTACTCCCAACATAATACTCTGCCCATTAGCGCCACCTGTAGCCATCACTTTAAAAATAGCAGGCGAATTATTCTGCTCCACAGCTGATGAAAGACTTACTATATCCGAAGCACTGAAAAACTGCTTGATCTCTAAGTTTAACCCAACACGATTATGTAGTTGCCAGATACCCGTTAAGCCAATTTCACCAGAAAGGAAAGAGGTTTTGTACCGTGTGTACGTTACACTCTTGATGTTAATGTCTGTTCCATTCTTATCACGTATACCTCTGACTTCAACAGCTGGATTCGCAAACTGGAAAGTCGTATCCCGCCAGTTGTAAGCTATACCTGCCGTTACACCGACAACAAATTTATTAGTATATACCGGTTTATTGTACCGAAACCTAAGTGGAACATGTCTGTATGAGGTACCGTTCCGCTTAGAAAAGCCAAGAAAAGAAGTTGTCTTCACTAAAGATGGGAAGAAAAATCCGGCATAAACTGGTAGGCGCAATAAGCCTGTCTCAACAGCAAAGGTTTGCCGGCGATAACCAAGTAATAAACCATAAATAGGTTTAAATGTAGGAGAATCGGTTAATTTCTGAAATGGTTTATCACCATTGACAGCCGTCTTTTGAGCAAACCAACCTATAACTGGTTTTAAATAATAGGCATGTTCCCATTCTCTTCTTTTTTCGTAAAAAGTATCATATTGGCAATAGCCCGGTTGAGTTATTACAAAGAGACCTGAAATAAGAATAGTGTAGTAAAGTAATTTCATAAACTGAAAATAGTGGGAAGTAATTTTGTAGTTATTCGGAATAATAACATAAAACCTATATTATTACAATAACCTTATATACAGATACATTGCAAACTATACCTAACGAATGTATTATTTTATCATAGCTTTAACTACTTTTACAAAGAATAACAAACCATCACAAATCAAGTAACAAGTCTTTTTGGAGTGTGAAAAATCTTTTTGGTTTATTATTCCTGTTTGGCATCCCCGCTTATTGGATTTATATCATCTATATGAATAACTTCAGATCTAAAGCTTTGGATGGTAAAACACGAATGATAAAAGCCATTATAATTAATGAAAAGAATTTTTATGGTAACAGCCCTCTCACCCAGACATTTTCTTATTCATATCTGTTTAAGGTTGGTTTAGTTGACTATAAAGGAGACAGTCAAGACCCTGACCTAACTATTGGAGACAGTATATTGATAAAATATTCTATTGAAAATCCTGATTTCAACAAGCCTGTCAAACAATGCCATGCCTTTCAGATGCAGCCTGTTAATAAAAATCCATTCTTTTAGCAGAAAGTGGTGGGTATAATTTATATCAAGACCGACACAGATATAACCAAAAACCAACATACAAGCACACTATTTTGGCACACCGTTCGGGTATTTCTTAGTGAATATAGTTAAGTTATCAATATTTTTTTCTTCAGACAGAATATAATCTTCCTGAAACGTTCTCTCTTCTTTTAAGAGGTAAGAGTAGGTTCTCGCATAATGTCTTTTCAAAGATATATATTGTTCGAAAGATTCTATATCCTGATAGTCTTTGTTAAAGAATTGTATTAACACTTCTGCTTTTTTATGCTCAAATGCTATTTTTTTAAGTCTACTATCAAACTCCTCCAGACTTCCAGTAACAGGCATTTTACCAGTCTTTATATCAAGTTTTCTATTAGCATTATCCGTAAAATTCAATCTATCTTCAATTCCGTATTTTCTAGCAATTTCCCTTACGGTTTCAATATCTACTAATATGATACCCGCTGGAAGATCTACAGGTTCAGGCAGTTGAGTCGCTGACGATTGTGCCTGCAAAAAAGATGGAAGAAAGCAGAGAATAAATAATAAATTCTTCATATTTCAAGCAAAATTAAGGTTGCGGATAAAACTACTGTTCAGTTGGATTTGGTGGACTTGTATTTCAACTTCCTGCTTTGGCCATGAATTAGCTATGGCCAAATTGGCAAATATTGTCGCCTGACACAACTGCTAAAACAAATAAGTACAAGAACAACATTCAATAAGCGCTTCATTTGTGTGTCTGTTAATTTCATTGGTAGTAAAACTAGACAAAAAACTCCACACAAAATAAAACTTTTCCGTTGACCGTAATTAAAACTACGCTCAATGAAGTCAGCGAAGCATCTACCTTCCGACACCTGACTAACTTCCACACTTTATACCGCAAAACCGTCGATTTGTACTGCCCTCCGATAGTCAATCACACGTAGGTTTGTGCCGTTAAGCAGCGTCAGGTACTCCGGAGCAGCCTTATCCGGAGAGGACCGGCGCATCTGCCCAAAACCGGTCATCAACGGGTATCTGTACCCGCTTACCGGGCAAACCCGATACCATGAGCAACGTCATTTCAGGCCTTCACCACATTACGGCCATCGCCAACAATGCCCAGCGCAACTACGATTTTTATACGCAGACGCTCGGCCTGCGGCTGGTCAAGAAAACCGTCAATTTCGACGATCCCAGTACGTATCATTTCTACTACGGCGACGGGCAGGGCACACCCGGTACCATCCTGACCTTTTTTCCGTGGGAAGGCATCGGCCCGGGACGTAACGGCATCGGTATGGCTACCGAAATCGGGTATGCTGTACCGGATAACAGCCTTGAGTTCTGGCAGGCCCGCTTCCGCGAACGCGGCGTGCGGACGGAGGAAGCCGGTGAACGCTTCGGCCAGACCTACCTGCCTTTTACTGATCCCGACGGGCTGGTTATTACGCTTATTCCCGCAGGGCCGGCCGACCAGCGGCCGGGCTGGACCACCGATGCCGTTGGCCCGGATGTGGCTCTCCGTGGCTTCCACAGTGTTACGCTGACGCTTCGGGAGATTGACCCGACAGCCCGAGTACTGACCGACATTTTCGGGTACCGGCTGATCGGGCAGGAAGGTAACCGCTATCGGTTTCAGACAGATACGGTGCCGACCGCCTCAATTGTCGACCTGCTGGAAGAACCGACCGGGTCGGCGGGGCGGAATGCGGCCGGGACCAACCACCACGTTGCATTCCGGGTGGCCAACGAGGACGTGCAGATGGCATTCCGGGAAAAAATTATGAGCAGCGGCCTCCAGATTACACCGAAAATTAACCGCGACTACTTTTTCTCACTCTACTTCCGTGAGCCGGGCGGTGTGTTGTTTGAGATTGCCACCGATAATCCGGGGTTCACCGTTGACGAGCCGCTGGACCAGCTCGGCACCAGCCTGAAATTACCGGAACAGTATGCCGCCGCCAGAACCCGGATCGAAAAAGCCCTGGCAGCGCTCAAAATCCGGTAAGCTATTGCCGTCAACAGTCCTTTATACATCTTCCCTGACCAGTAAAGCAGTCATCATGAAACCAACGCATTATGCCACAATCTCCGAAGCCGTCAATGCTTTGAACGCGCAGGGATTTACGACCGATTTCCGGCTGGCGTATGACCAGCTTACCTGCCCGCAGACATCCCTCAGAGCCGGTGAGTTCCGCATTGTCGATGTCTATCGCTACGAAGGCGACTCTGACCCGGCCGACGAAGCCATCGTCTATGCCATTGAATCGCAGGAAGGCCTGAAGGGCGTTCTGGTTATGGGCTACGGCGTGTCCGACGACCCCGTATCCGACGAAATGCTGGCCGAACTGAAGCGTATATAACTTTTCAGCAACTCTATTTTAACCCGTTATCATGCAGACAATCGGAATTTCTGACCAGAACCGTGAAGTGGTCGCCCATCAGCTGAGCAAACTGCTGGCCGATGAGTTCGTCTTATATACCAAAACGCTCAACGCGCACTGGAACCTCGAAGGCCCTGACTTCCACGCGATGCATCTGTATCTGGAAACACTGTATACCGAAGCAGCAGAGACAGTCGATTCGGTAGCAGAACGCATCCGGCAGCTTGACCATTACGCCCCGGCCACGCTGAAGCAGTTTCTTCAGCTCACCCACCTCAGCGAACAGGCAGACGGCGGTAACGACAGCCGCAGCCTGCTCAAAAAACTGCTGAGTGACCACGAGAGCATTATCACCTTTATACGCGGCTCAATCAGTGAGTTTCAGGATGCGCACAAGGACGCCGGTACGGGCGATTTTGTGACCGGTCTGCTGGGTGCTCACGAAAAAACGGCGTGGATGCTGCGTGCTCATCTGAAATAACCGACTTACTCTTTTTAACCTGAACGAGCTCTGTTTCAGGCCCAGCCACAGGTCCGGCAACGGTATCTGTGGCTGTTGTTTTACGTACTATCATACCGTATTCCCGGCCAGCTGTTTATTTTTGTTTGTTCTGCCTGACATTTCCGGCCACGCTTATGATCCGCTTCTGTTTTCTCATCACCGGTTTGTTCTTTATCGCCTCCGCCGCAAGGGCGGAACCGCTGGTTCCCCTGCTCCGGCCGCGTACGCTCGACAGCCTGAAACAGGCGTTGCTGCTGAAGCGTGAGACACGAAGCCGCGTGGATGCGCTGCTGATGCTGAGCAACGATCAGATTACCAGGTACGAAGAGCTTGAAATTGATCCGGTTGACGCAGAACAGTATATCCGGCAGGCCAGCCGCCTGAGCACCACGCTTGGCTACGCGGATGGTCAGGTACAAAGCCTGTGCGCACAGGGACGGCTCGCAGGTATCCGCGGTGACCGGAAAACCGCCGAAACCCTGCTCCGGCAGGTACTGGCTCACTATGTGCGGCAGCGTATGCCGAGCCGGCAGGCAGCGACCTGGTATTATCTGGGGCAAGTCTATGGCCGGAATGCGGAGGAGCTCCCTGAAAAAATAAGCTGCTACGAGCAGGCCATGCGCTTTTTCAAACAGACGGGGCAGGTTGCTGATCAGGCCTATATGCTTAAAACCATTGCCGATATGCACCTCTTACAAGGGCATCCGGCACAGGCCGAACAGGAACTGATGCAGGTGCTGGCCATGTACCGCTCCATTCACTACCCGAACCTGCATTACACCTACGATCTGCTTGCCTCCATTTACCATAATAGCCTGAACAACTACGGTCAGGCGCTGAAATACATGCTGCTTACCCTGGAAAGTGCTACCGCCAGCAAAGACAGTACATACCTTAGCAGCTTCCATCTGAGTCTGGGCGTTTTATACGACGAACTTAAGCAATGGCAGACCGCCCTTACGCACTACAACAAAGCCCTTGACCTGTTTGCCCGCGATAACAGCGCGATGATGGTCCATAACATTGCCCACAGCATAACCAGTGTGCTGATCGCGCATGACAGTCCGCAGGCCGCGCTGACGTTTTATAAACGGATTCTGCGACAACATCCTCTGCCGCCCGCCTCAAGCGAATGGTCGCAGGTGTACATGACATTGGCCGACTGTTATTCAGCCCTGAAACAAAACCGGCTGGCAGAATATTATTACCTGAAAATGCTGGCAACCCGCTCCAAAAAATCGCCGCTGGATAATGCCGCCATTGCTGCCCACATCAAGACCGGTACGTTTTTCGTCAAAGTACAGAAGTATGATCAGGCACGCTACTACCTGGGGCGGGCAATGGATATGCTGAAAGAAGCGGGTTATGTGCGGGGAACGCCCAGCGTGCACCTGCAGCTGTTTAAGGTAGACTCGGCACAGCAGCATTACCCCGCCGCCATTGCCCACTACCAGAAATACAAAGCCCTCAGCGACTCGATTTTTAATGAGCGGAAAAGCCAGCAGATCGCCAATCTTGAAATCAGCTACAACACCCGCAAAAAAGAACAGGATATTGCGCTGCTGACCCGGCAAAACCAGCTCCAGCAGGCGCGCATCCGGGCGAAGGATCTGCAGCGCAACAGTATCATTGCCGGTTCGGCCTTGCTGATTCTGCTGTCGGCGCTTCTCTTTAACGGCTACCGGCTCAAACAGCGCAGCAACCGGCTGCTCGAAGCCAAGCAGGTTGAAATTAACCTGAAAAACAGCTCGCTGGAGCAGATTTTACAGGAAAAAGAACACCTGCTGGCCGAAAAGGAATGGATGCTGAAAGAAATTCACCACCGGGTAAAAAACAACATGCAGATCATCATCAGCATGCTGAATGCGCAGGCTGACTTTCTGGAAGACCCGCAGGCGCTGACCGCCATCATGGACAGCCGGAACCGGGTCAATGCCATGGCCCTGATTCACCAGAAACTGTACCAGACAGACAGCCTCTCGCAGGTGAACATGCCGGAATTTGTCCGCGAACTGACCGACCATCTGCTGAGTTCCTACAGCCTCCGGACGTCCGTTCAGACCGACCTCCATATCGACAATGTGAGCCTGAGCGTGACGCAGGCCATTCCGATCGGCCTCATTATCAACGAAGCCGTAACGAACTCACTGAAATATGCCTTCCCCGAACAGCCATCCGGTATGATCAGCGTTACGCTGAACGCCCCTGGTCCGGCAATCTGCCAGCTAACGATCAGTGACAATGGTACCGGCTTTCCCGACGGCCTCGACACCGCCCGCAGTAATACCCTCGGCCTGCTGATGATCCGCGGCCTGAGTCAGCAACTGGGCGGAAAACTGACGATCCGGAACGAAAACGGCGTCCGGATTCAACTCGTGTTTACTGCGGCCTGAGCCTCTGTTCATCGCCTGCCGGTATGAATATGCAGCTTTTTCATCCGGGCTTCGAGCGTTGTCGGTTTAAGGTTCAGTAGTTCGGCCGCCCCGCCGTTGCCCCGTATCCGGTTACCCGATTTTTCCAGCGCCGCCAGAATCGCCGCCCGCATGGTTTCGTCAATCGGCTGGATTTCGCCGGCTACCGGCTGAGGCACGACCACCTGTTTCGGCAAAGCGGTTATCGACAGGGGCTCAGCCAGCCGGAGTGTCGGCGGCGGCGATAGAATCGCGGCTCGTTCCAGGACATGTTCCAGCTCGCGGATATTGCCCGGCCACGGGTACGCCAGCAACTGCAGCAGCGAATCGTTGGCAATGCCCGTCAGCGGTTTGCCCAGTTTTTTGCTGATCCGGCGCAGAAAATAAATGGCCAGCGGACGAATATCTTCCGGACGATCGCGCAGGGCGGGCACCTGAATCGGGAACACATTCAGCCGGTAGTACAGATCCGACCGGAAGCGGCCTTCGGCCACCTCCCGTTGCAGATTCCGGTTTGTCGCGGCAATAATGCGGGTATCAATCCGGATCGGGCCTTTTCCGCCGATCCGCTCAATTTCCTTTTCCTGAATGGCCCGCAACAGCTTGGCCTGAAG
>NZ_CAMFHL010000311.1 GCF_945952095.1 uncultured Arsenicibacter sp.
CAGAAAGATGTCTGCATCCACCCACAGGATTTTATAAAATATCCCACCAGTCCTTATCTGCCGAACCGGCCTGATCCGACTGTTCTTCCGTTGCTTTTGTTGCCATTGGTTTTACGACAGGGCCGTTTTTAGCAGCAAGCAGGTCCTGTACGTGCCGGACCAGTTTTTTTCCCTGCTCAGGCTTGACCATTGCCACAAAATGAGCATAACCCAACACACTGTTCTCAACAGCTCCCTTTCCCCATACCTTTCCTTCCCAGCCGCTTTTTCCGATGTGGTTCAACAAGGCCCGGAACCGTCGCAATGTCTGCCTGTCAATGCCAAGTCGCTCGTTCACTACAATTCCCGTGACACGCTGCTGCCGGCCCTTCCGCATGATATGAAGTTTATCCGGATGTACGACAAAACCCTCTTCAGTAATAATTTGCCGGACCATCTTCAGAAGTTTATTCACGTTGCCGGCGGCCTCACCGCTGGCCGAAAAAGTCAGGTCATCGGCATAGCGGCTGTAGGCAAAACCGGTTTTCAAGGCAAGGCCCTGCAAGCGCCGGTCAAGGCGGTAGGCAATCAGATTAGTGATTGCCGGACTTGTGGGCGCGCCCTGGGGCAATTTCCGCTCACCCGTGGCGACATGGTATAGTTTACCGTCCAGCGCCACCCTGTCGGTGTCTGCCTCAGTGCAGAGCAAGGCAAGCACGGTAGCCACCGCCTCGTTATAGCCGAGGGTAATGAATAAACCTTTTACCCGCTTGTAGGTAAGCGTCGGAAAGAAATCTCTGAGATCAAGATTAACGAGCACATCTTTTCCCAGATGCGGAAGGGCATTGGTCACAATCGACCGCTGCGGCACAAACCCGTGGGCAAACTCTGTGGGTGACACCTTAGCCAGCACTTGTTCAAGTATCCAGTATTGTGCATTTTTCAGATGAGGCATCGGCGCGGATATGACCCGTTTACCTCCTGATTTTTTGCTGATTTCAAAGCGTTTATAGTGCGAAACGGTTGAAACTTTCCGGTTAAAGGCCAGAAAGCGCAACCGGCTGAGAGTCATATTCATGGCCTCCGCCAGTGCACGGGGAGTATCAAAAACCGTTACCGGAAACCTGGCCGGCTGCGCTGTTCCGGCCTGTAGTGCCCCTAAACCTCCCGAGACCTGTTCGCCCAGGTACACAACCTGCTGTTGCTGAGTTGCCTGCCAGGCGACGGCTCGGTCGAGCCGTTTCGCCTCGTGTTTTTCCTTAGTGGCCAGCCTCCGTTTCTTTGCCTCAGCCATACGGGCTCTCCGCATGTCCTTCAGCAGCCGTTGCCGGTCGTTATACCGGTTCTGTTTCTGGAGTAGCTCACTCAGTTCGCGGTTGAGTGTTGCCGATTTTTCAATCAGCTGTTCAGGTACAGAAGGTTTATCAGTATGTGTATCCCAGAGGCCAAGCCGCTTCATTTCGGCCAGTACGTAACTGTCTTTTGAACCAAGGGATTGAATGCGGTCGTAGATTTCCTGACGGGTCATGGTTGGTAGCATCATGCCCTGACCACGGCAAAAAGAAGAGTATCAGAAAGAGGAACAGTCAGGCACAGCCTTCGATCAAACTCAGGACTACGTCAATCAACTCCCGGGGGACCGTACCTATGCAGTATTTCGCTGCACAGCAGCCGCACCGGAAATACTGCATAGGTACGAAGTCCCCCACAGTAACGATTGCACGTAGTGATGCGTGTTAAGTCTTAAAGCACGAACGACGAAACATCGTTCTTTTCCCGTAGGAAATGCAAGGTTTTTGTGTGCCTGACTGATTCTGTTTCTAATGCAATATACGCTTTTATTCGCCGTCGTTCAAGGTTTTTTTACTTATTTTTTAAAATTCCGATAGGCTATCCGCAGGGCCAGCATGTGTTCGCACGGGCCTTTGTGGAGCTTATTCTGTGTATAAAAATTACAGGTACAGGTCGCGTCTGACAGTCGCTCGTCGGCATCAATCAACAACGCCGGTGTATATTGCCGGTCACCGTCTTTCACCGTTCCTGACAGCCGTATACCCTGTGGTTCCTGTACGACAGACAGGCTCACCTGTTTCTGGCCGAAGAGCCGGTCGGCTTCTGCTTCACGCGGATTATCGTACCGGAGCTGATTCATTGGTAAAGGGTCCTGCGTTAGCTCCCGGACACGGTACACGCCCTGCTTCATGTCGTAAACGGCGCGGCCTGCCTGGGTATATAGGCTCAGCGCACCCATTACTGTCTTCTGGTCGATACCGAGCCGTTTGGCCAGTGTGCCGGGGGCTTCCCGCCAGTTTTCTTTCAACGCGTCAAACACACGTCTCGCCGTCGACGGTTCAACCTCCGTCCTCGGCGCCATCAGGTCGAAATTCCCCAGCCGCGACCAGTCATTGGCTGTCCAGCCCGACAAACCGAGCGTGAAGGTCATATCGCCTAAATCAGCCACATAAAAAGACGGCAACCCTGACCCCAGTAGGTATACTGTAAACCGCCGCGTTACCGGAATCAGGCGTTCGAGAATCAACAGCCGCCTGCGTCCCCAAATCCGGATTTCCGTTGGTTCCGGTCCGTTGTAGAGCGAACGGGCACACACCAGCTCTTTCCCCCACGGATCAAAAACCAACCGGACCGGTTCGCCGGGAACCAGCCGGAAGCGGATCGACCGCGGGCCGGTTTTTTCCTTAAACCGCCGCAGCAACGAGCAGATGTCGTACACATCCATTGGATGGAACTCGATGGTTGTTGCCGGCAGGGTCATGGCAGAACTGACCTGCAGAAACCCCCGCACCCAGCTATCCGGCAAATCAATCTTCACCTCCTTATAGGCTTCTTCGCCGGTTGTCTGTACATTGAATCCGGACGGATCTATGGCGAAATCCGTTTCCTTGTAATCTCTGATTTTCTGAAACTCATTATAGAGATCGGCCGAATAGTCAATATTTGTCGTTCCGCAGGCAAACTCGTTGATTTCCTTGAAAACATTGTAGTTTGCCGACAGCTTGCCATACGACGATTCATCCTGCGAAAAGCACTCAAAAAATACTTCGTCGGGATGTACCGTAATCACCGGATCAAGCACGAACCACGCATCCATATCCCGTTCATACAGGTATTTGAAATAGCGTTGGCGGGCGTCATAAAACGGCTGCATCAGCCGGCCCTGCTCCTGATAAACTGCATGCAGTTCTTCGCGGATTGTGGTCACCCGTGCGTTGATCCGGTCTATGTTCTCACCAGCCATAAACTCAGACAGCCAAATATTTTCCTGCTGTTCAGCCCATGCCTTATACGCGGTTTTATCCCTTGGTTGGTAACGTAAATCGGATACAACTACATCGTGTAAGGCCGAAATAGCCTCTCTGAACGCCAATTTACGGTGTAGTTTCCCGACAAAAAAAGTAGGTGTGCGGTTCGTATCAGGCGCAAACGACATCCCGACCGATCCGGCGTTGCTGACCACAGTACTGCTTCCTCCGAATTTATAATTAAACAGCATATGCCTGGCTTAACGGGTTTCACAAATCTGAAGTATTGTATCAATGACCGGATACTGCACCTGTATGTCCCTCAGTATGGTTATACAGATGGCTTTAACCCCAATGGCCGACGTTGCAGAAACGTCATTCAGCAACCGGACGACAAACCTGGCATTGTCTTCGCTTTTCAGTCCTTCCTGACGCAGAAAAGCAAAAACGCGGTTTCTGGCTACCCGCGACCGGTGCGGCCTTAGCAGTACGGACCGGAAATAGTAAGACAATGCGCGTAGCCGTTCCGGCTGATCAGTGGCAAACGCCTGCAGATAATTGGTTGTAAACAACTGAACGGCCTTATCGGGATGCTGGCTTAACCTGAGCAGGTACTCCGGACCATCTTCTTGCGTAAAGAACCGGGTAATCAGCTCACGGCCAAAGGCCTGTATATCCGGGCGGACAGAATCCGCAATACCGACAAGGGCTTCCGGTGTCCAGTCTCCGGCGGTGAACACCGTCCGGAAAAATTGCATCGCTGCCTGTCGGGTATCGTCCCATCTGGCATCCAGTAACCGGATGGTTTCTTCCTTTTCGTACCGGATCAGGGCCGGGTGATTATCAAAATACTGCCAGCACCACTGCCGGATTGCCAGCAATTCATGGTTGCCCAGCGCTATTACCTGCCGGATCGTAAGCGAATGGCTAAACGTATTCAGCAAGTATAGACCAAGTTCCTGCGCCGGCCTGAAACTGGCATAAATGAGGTTTAGCATAGTAGTCCGGTCAATACCGGCAAGCATCCCGTTAAAGCGTCCCCGCAGGATAGCGGCGATGCTTTCATGAATGCCCTCACTGCTTTCGCGGCGGATCAGACTCTTCACCAGTTCCTGAATTACTATCCGGGCATAACCCGGATCAAATTCAATCCGTTTCTGCATGGTCTCTAACAGCTCCTCACCCGCCCGACGTACACCTATATACGCACTACTCAGCAACGCAGCGACCACCTGTGGATCAGGCTCTTTCTGCTGAAGTATCAGCAGCCGGACAGCCAGTGTCTGTGCGATTTCAGACGGGGTTTGCAAAAGACCGGCAATCCGTTGCTGATCTAGTTGATGCAGGGCTGTAGCGGTATGCTTTATCAGCAGGTCAATACCGGCCGTCAATGACGCATTAGCCGGATTTGCGTCAAGGAACGCCAGCGCCTTTTGCACCAGTAATACCTGTATCGGAAGATGAAGCGGGTACTGCTGCAGCGTTTCATCCAGCCACATACGGAGTTCTGCCGACGGAGAAAAAAGCAGTTGTACCAGAAACTCCGGATTACCAGTATACTGATCCGGTGCCTTTTCGACGATAGTTTTCGCAAGCCGGTGGGCTTCGTCGTCCGGTGTTATCAGCAATAGCATTACAATAGCGGCGTCACTACCTGTATCCAGACGTTGCCTGACCAGATCGACCCCCCAACGGACTGGTACCGGAAAAACCGATCCGAGCAGTTGTTGAATCAGGTTATCGTCCGCTTTTGCGGCGAGTGATGCATAATCGGGATGCCGCAGCAGATTCCCGTAGGCAAATAGATGAATTTCGTCAACCTGCGCCCGCATCAGTAGCTGAATATACGCCTGAGGCATTTGATCCCACAGAAGAGGATACATTTCCTCGCGGGCCGGCAGCACCGGTTCAGGTGTGGCCGGCAGACTGTCCGGTTCGTGTACGGCCGGAGCGGGCCGGTGTAAAAACGTCCCTAAGCGGCAGAAAAGCCCCCGCAGACCCCCTTCCTGCGCCGGAACCGTCTGTATTCTGACCGGATCAGGCTGATCCGGTTCCGGATGGCGGTACATCCAGATACCCTGCTCCGTCTGTTCAAGGCTATGACCGGAACCATAAAGTATCCAGTTCATTAACAAGGCATTAGCATATGCCGGATAGCGATGAGTGACCTGCATATACTGGCGGGCATTGTAATTATAATTCCACTGCTCCCGTTCATAAGGCGCCGTATAATCAGCAGCTTTGCTATATGACAAGAGAATCCCCGTAGCCAGCCGCACATAATCAACATTACCTTCCTGTCCCAGTTGGGTTAACGAGCGGAATAACCTTCGCCTGAGGTAAGCGCGTGTACGGTCAGAATAAGCCAGGCGACTGTCCGCCTTCCGCAGTTCGGCCTTTACTCTGACCCGCTGGTTGAGCACATGCAGGAAGCGGGGCGGATCTGTTTTGCCCTCTCCTTCATAATCATAATAATTTGGCTTTGGCCTGCTAAAAAAGGCCGCCGTCCGCTCAAGTTTGTAGGCCAGTAACCCCTGCATCTCAAAATCGTCCCGTAATTCAGCAATTTTGAGCATATGCCGGAGTGCGTTAAACCAGCCGGGTTTCATGGGTACGCTTTTCAGAGACTCCAGCAACGGCTGTCTGATAACCGGAAAGGCACCTGCCAATCTATAAACCGCTTCCAGCACATCGCCTGCCGGCTCTACCTGATCAATCAGCCGGTCCGTTTCTGAGCGAATACGGTCTTTATCTTCATCAAACACAGCCTGCATCAGCAGTTCCGGTATCTGTTGGGCCAGCGTCCGGATAAACGCCTCCTTTTCATCTCCCTGCAACAGGTGCAGCAGAGCCTCGCCTGCAATACGCCGTATCTTTTCTGTGTATTTCTGATTTGAATAGTAAACGCTGACCGTACGGATTGCCTGTGGATCACCGCAACGCCCGAGAGACCAGAGCGTGGCATAGCGCTGCATTTCGTCCCCCCGGTCAACCAACCGGATCAGAAACGGAACCGCTTCTGTCAACCTCAGCCGGCCGGCCATCCAGATTACCCGAGAAGGCTTCCAGCGGGTTTTAAAATCAGTCTGTCCCCCGGCAAGGGCCGCCAGCCGTTTCACGATGGCCTGTTCACGGGTCATCGGGCCTTCGTCGGTTACCGCAAGCTGTGGCAAAGGCTGAAACATTTCAGCCTCCGATTGATAGCCCTTCTTCCGTTTTTCAACCTCCAGTCCATTGAACAGATTCTCCGCGACCGATAGTTTTACCGGCGATGCCGTTTTGGTGCCTTCTTTCAGTACGGCACCGCGTTTTCCGAACCGGAAATTAACGACATACTGGTCATCAGCGACCTGACAAAGGTCAACTTCGTAAACTTTATCTGAATTCCCTTCTTTAAAAAAGAGTTTAATTTGCCTGATCAGCTTCATAAGACAGGGCAGGGTGTGTACACTGGTTTCGGATTTTGAAAAAAGGCATTTATAACGGTTGGATTTACTATTGGTAATCGTTCTGATGTGGTTTATTTAAAACGTATAACGTGCAGTCAGATCGGTTTGGTACCTACAATATAGTGATTTCTCCCCGTTTTTCCGCTTTTTACAGGCAAAACTCTCCCTGCTCCCGGCAAAAAAATTAGCGGAAAACATGTTTAAACTGACTAACAGTTGATTGGGAAACAAGCAAAGACAAGCCGGAAATACGGGGGGCTCTGATCAGAAAGTGACAGATATAAAAACAAAAAAGACTACCCTTAAAAAGTAGTAGTCTTTCCGCTATATCCACACCATTTAAATCAGTGATAGGATCACTGACTTGCTAATTTAATCATTTTGATACAAAAAAAATTCCCGAAGACTGAATGTTTTTTTATAAAAACCAGAAATTCTTTTTTTTTTACCTGATCTATTGTAGCAGGTCCTTACCATTACTACTACAGGATATTAACCCGTCATCAGGAAGTTCTTTTTGGTTTACTGCGCGGTTCCGGCCATCCGTATATCAGAACCGGCCCCCATCCGGGCACCGTATCCGGCAGCAACCACACCAATCAATAAGCCGAAGAAACCGAAAATAGCGGCTTTTGATGCAGCCGACGCCGTGGCATCTGCCGCTTGCCGGGCTTTGGTTTCAGCCTCCTGTCTGGTTTGTTCCACTTTTACAACTGCTTGCTTATAGGTACTGATCCAGTTATCAACAATCTGTTCTGACTCAGCACGGCTTTTTCCGGTTCGCTTCATCACAACATTTACGGCATCTTCACGATCTACGCTGTTTACCGTAGCCTGCCCCTGACGGAACAGCCGGTCAAACAGCCCGCCGGCAACATCATCCGCTGCCTGTGGGTTTTCGGC
>NZ_CAMFHL010000312.1 GCF_945952095.1 uncultured Arsenicibacter sp.
CTTCCAGGAAGTTCTAAACTTCCTGGAAGTTAAGCTGACGCAACTAAAAACTCCTTCCCTGCAACCCGCCGGTATGTACCGCAACGACGGTGGCGTCGGGCGGGAAAAAGCCGTTGCGCGCCAGGTCGTAGAGCGCATACAGCATCTTACCGGTATAGACCTGTTCAAACAGAATGCCGGTCCGCGATTCAACGGCGCGGATAAAATCCAGCAGCTCCGGCGTGGTCCGGGCATAGCCACCGAAATGATACTCGTATAGCAGTTCGGCGGGGGAGGCCACGGGCATAACAAACGCAGTGGCTGATTTGAGGGCCAGTATGCCCAGCACACGCGTTTGCGGCGGGGCGGCTAGTGCTATGCCGGTGACCGTACCGCCCGTACCGACCGCACAGGCAATTACATCAGGGGCAAACCCCAGCTGCGCTGTAATTTCGGGCACAAGTTCGGCCGTACCCCGAATCGCCAGGTCATTGGTACCGCCTTCCGGAACGGCATAGAAATCCCCGAACAGCTGCCTCAGACCGGCCATAAAATCAGGCTCTTCTTTTTGGCGGTACGCCTCCCGGCTGACAAAATGCAGCATCATGCCGCATGCCTGGCAAAAGCGGAGGGTCGGGTTCTGATCGGGCCGGAGCTCATCGCCCCTGACGATGCCGATGGTCCGGAAGCCTGCCAGTTTACCGGCCGCCGCCGTAGCCGCCAGGTGGTTCGAAAAGGCACCGCCGAACGTGAGCAGCGTCGTATGTCCCTGCTGCTTCGCTTCGGCCAGATTGTACTTCAGTTTCCGCCATTTGTTGCCCGACACCTGCGGGTGAATCAGGTCATCGCGCTTGAGGTAGAGCCGGATAGGTACGGGCTCCGGAAACGGGTCATGGAGCCGTCTGAGCGGGGAGTAGTTGCTAAAAAGGTCGGGCAACTGCCTGAGTTCGTCCATAAAACCGTAATTTTGCTGCTAATTAACAATCAATGTGTGGCTTCGGCTGCATGCGTGAGACGGAATCTCATTCCGTCCGACCGAATTTTATGACAGAACATATTGACGATTTCTCAGAAGAGGAAGAAGACGAATTATACGAACATCACCGGGTTGTCGTAGACAAAGGGCAGGCATTGATCCGGATCGACCGGTTTCTGATGGACCGGTTGCCGAATGCTACCCGTACCAAAATTCAGGCGGCCATTGATGCCGAGTCGGTACGGGTCAACGGGAAGCTTACCAAGGCCAGTTACAAGATCAAACCGGAAGACATCATTACGATATCGTTGCCGCATCCGCCGCGGGATACCGAAGTGTTGCCGGAGAATATTCCGATTAACATTGTCTTTGAGGATGATGATTTGCTGGTGCTGAACAAACCGGCCGGCATGGTTGTGCACCCCGCTCACGGTAACTGGAGTGGTACGCTGGTCAATGCGCTTGTGTACCACTTTCAGAATCTGCCAACGACACGGAACGGTGTAATCCGTCCCGGACTGGTACATCGGATTGACAAAGACACGTCCGGCCTGATGGTAATTGCCAAAACCGAGTTTGCCATGACTTACCTCGCCAAACAGTTTTATGAGCATACCATTGAACGGACGTATCAGGCACTGGTTTGGGGCGTACCGAAAGAGGCCGACGGAACGATAACGGGCTACATTGGCCGGAGCGTAAAAGACCGGAAAGTGCAGACCATTTACGACGACGAAACCAAGGGTAAGTGGTCGGTAACGCACTATAAGCTGCTGGAAATGCTCCAGTTTGTGTCGTTGATCCAGTGTAATCTGGAGACCGGCCGGACGCATCAGATCCGGGCGCATATGCGCCATATCGGCCATCCGCTGTTCAATGATGCCATGTATGGCGGTGACCGGATTCTGCGGGGCAGCGTCAACGGATCGTTCAAAGCATTTGTGGAAAATGCCTTTGCGCTGGTGCCGCGTCAGGCGCTGCATGCGAAGTCGCTGGGCTTCATTCACCCGCAAACGCGTGAGTGGATGCAGTTCGATTCGGATTTGCCGGCCGATTTCACGGCGGCCCTCGAAAAATGGCGTAAACTGTACGCTTCGGCCCAACATTAATGCGGTCTGCTCGCTGGATTCCGTTATTTTTACAACTTTCACAAAAGTCACTAACCCTAAAAAACAGCCTTTTAGCGTATGATTTCAATTCGTCCCGGTGTGATAGAGGATATGCCTCAGGTATTTGAGCTGGTGATGGAGCTGGCCGTTTACGAGCTTGCTGCCGATCAGGTGTCGAACTCACTTGAGCAGATGGTATTAGATGGTTTCGGGCCTCAGCCGTTGTTCCAGCTACTGGTCGCTGAAGATTCCGAAGCCAATAAGATTGTGGGCATTGCCCTGTATTACTTCCGGTATTCGACCTGGAAAGGCAAGCGGTTATACCTGGAGGATATCATTGTTACCGAGAGCCATCGGGGATATGGTATCGGCAAGATGCTGCTCGATGCCACCATCAATAAGGCCCGTGAACTGAACTGTACCGGTATGATGTGGCAGGTCCTTGACTGGAACGAGCCGGCCATCGGTTTCTACAAACAATTCGGTACCCGCTTCGACGACGGCTGGACCAACTGCCATCTGGATTTTTAAATCAAAGAGTGAAAGAGCGAAAGAGTGAAAGAGTGAATGCTGCGTAGCGAAAGCGTAGATGAGTGGGGGAGCGCGTTATTTGCCGCAGCGTCCGGACTTCTTTCGCTCTTTCGCTCATTAGCCGCTTGAGCGGCCGCTCTTTCGCTCTTTGTTCCCTATCTTTGCACCATCGCAATTGTAAGCCATAGAATGACGGATCGTCAACGAAAAGTACTACGCATTGTCGGCTGGACCCTGTTGGGGCTGTTTTTGTTAGGAAGTGTGGGCGTCGGTATTGCCTATTCTAAGCGGGAAAGTCTGTTGCAGGTGGTTTTAGAAAGAGCCGTCAAAAAAGCAAAACGGGATTATGATCTGGACGTGAAAATCGGATCGGCACGGTTTACCGGTTTATCGTCCGTTGCCTTTACGGGCATCTCTGTCGTACCGGCAGAACGGGACAGCCTTGCCCGGATCAACACTGTAGAAGTCGGCCTGAACCTGTGGCCGCTGTTATTCGGCAAGGTGGCCTTGTCGCACCTTGATCTTGAAAACGGCATGGTACAGGTCATTCGCCGGGATTCGCTCACCAATATTGATTTCATTCTGCACCGCCGCAAACGGGATTCCACCGAAACCAGCAGCGACCGCCGCGCCGATCTGTCGGATGTGGCCGAGAACCTGATTGATCAGGTATTGTCGAAAATTCCGAGCGATATGAACGTCCGGAATCTGGCTTTCCGCCTGACTGATAACGAAAAACGCGTTTCGCTGCTGACCGAAACGGCCGTAATTGATAATGAAGATGTCACATCGACGTTGCGGCTGAACGGCAATGAGGCGACATGGCACATAACCGGTACCGCCGACCCCGGCAGCCGTGAATATGACCTCGCCTTGTATGCAGATGGTAAACCGCTGGAACTGAAATACCTTGAGGAGAAATTCAAACTGAAAGTACAGGCCGATACGGTGCGGGCGGCGTTAAACGACGTTGACCGGTCGGGCGGCGAATTCCACATGGAAGGAAAAGGGTCGGTGCGTAACCTGCGCATTAACCACCCTGCCATTGCCCGTACGGACGTGTTGGTAGCGACTGCGGCCATGGATGCCAATGTCTTTGTCGGAGAAAACTACGTCGGCGTTGACAGCTCGTCGGTGATTTACCTGGGCGAAGTCAGTGCGCGGCCGTTTGTAAAATACACCATCTACCCGACGAAAGTGTATGACTTACAGCTGCATACAGATGAGGTAGATGCACAGTCGCTGTTCAACTCCTTTCCGCAGGGACTATTCGAATCCCTGGAAGGCATGCGGGTGTCGGGTAAACTGAAGTATGATCTGGCCCTGCACCTTGATGCCGGCGAGCCGGATTCGGTAAAATTCGATGCCGGTCTGACACCGGTTGATTTTAAGATTCTGCAAATGGGCGCGGTAGATTTCCGCCGGATCAACAACTCGTTTGTCTATACACCTTATGAGAAGGATAAACCGGTACGGGACATTATCATCGGGCCGGAAAACCCTGATTTTGTGCCGCTGACGGGTATCTCCGATAATCTGAAAAATGCGGTACTGACGTCTGAAGATTTTAACTTCTTCACCCACAAGGGCTTTAATGAAAAGGCCTTCCGTGTGTCGATTGCCACCAACTTTAAAACAAAGAAATTCAAGCGCGGTGCCAGTACCATTTCGATGCAGCTGGTAAAAAACGCCTTCCTGAACCGGAACAAAACCCTGTCGCGCAAGGTAGAAGAAATTCTGATTGTGTGGTTGATCGAAAACCAGCGGCTGGTGTCGAAGGAGCGGATGTATGAGGTGTATCTGAACTTCATTGAGTGGGGGAAAAATATTTACGGTATCGGTGAAGCTGCCCGCTACTATTTCGGTAAACACCCGTCGGAGCTGGATCTGGGCGAAAGTATTTTCCTTGCCTTTGTGATTCCGAGTCCGAAAAAGGCGCTGAACTGGTTCCAGCCGGACGGCTCGCTACAGGTACGCAATGTTCGTGGCTACTTCCGGATTATCGGTAAGATTATGGCCCGTCGCGGCCTGACAGAGCCCGACAGCGGGGCATACGGATTCTACAGTGTACGGCTGCGTGAAAGCCTGCGCCGTCAGATTATGCCGGCCGATAGTGCGGGTCTCGATAGCCTGATGACCGATCCGACGGATGAAGGCGGCGGGCTCGACGGTTTCTTCAAACGGCTCTTCAACGGAGACCGCGACAAGGACAATAACGAAGAAAGTGCTAAGCCGAAAGAAACGGTTCAGCAGGCGCAGGAAGAAGCCAACGTACCGCTTTCACCGGCCGCCGATACGGTTAAAACGCGCCGGCAGCTGCGGCAGGAACGCCGCGAACGGAAACGCCGCGAACGGGACGAACGTAAAAACGCCGACCCGACGTCAGGAATACTGAACTGATTACCAACTCCCCGAACGTTTTGACGATTGCCGGTATCAACATCCGGGAAGTTTTGAACTTCCCGGATGTTTTGTTTGCACCATTACCAAACCGGTTTTCCCTCGTCCTACCATAAAAACAACTATGTGGTCGGGATTCAGGGATTATTTCGGACTTTCGAACCGGCAGGCACGCGGCGCATTCGTATTGATTCTGCTGGCTGTTTTATTTCTGCTCATTACCTTTCTGTACCGTTTCAGGGAGCCTGACCCGCTGCCCGACACCACGGCTGCCGATCAGCGTAAACTGGATAGCCTGGTGGCGCTGATGGAACACGACGATAAACAGGCAGCGGCTTCCAGGCGGTATCGCGACCACGACAACGGAAACCAGATGCACAGTGATCCGGCCGTCCGCCGGATGCCGCTCCATGCCTTTGACCCGAATCAGATCAGTGTAACGGAATGGCAGGCCGTGGGTGCTCCCCGCTGGCTGGCCGAGCGGATTGAGAAATACCGGAGCCGTGGCGGGCAGTTCCGGAAAAAGGAAGACGTGCAGAAGATATACGATTTTCCGCCGGCGCTCTATCAGGAACTGGCGCCCTACATTACCCTCCCCGAACGAACTAATTCCCCGGATCATTATGCTGCCAGCCGCCCGTTTACTGATGATGCCGGTAAGCGGACAGAGGCTGCTAGCCGGCCTGAGCGGGCAAAACCATTGCCGGTACAGGCATTCGACATTAATACCGCAGACACGCTCCAGCTGGCCGGTTTGAAAGGTATCGGCAATAAACTCGCGAACCGGATTGTGAAATTCAGGGATGCGCTGGGCGGGTTTGTGTCAACCGAACAATTCGGCGATATCTACGGACTGGATTCACTGGCGCTGGCAGAACTCAGGAGCTTTGGCCATATCCGGTCGGCGCCGAAAAAGGTGAATATTAATACCGCATCGGCCGAAGAGCTGGACCGGCATGTGTATCTGTCGCGGCGGCAGGCGGAGATCATTGTGAAATACCGGGAGCAGCATGGTGCGTTTGCGTCCCCCGAAGCGTTGAAGCCGATTCGTATTCTGGATGCAAAAACCATTGAGCGGCTGACACCCTATCTGGCGTTCTGATCACAAAAACGGCGCTCTGACAAAGGTCAAAAGCGCCGTTCTGTGCTCAGAAGTTTGGTTTCAGCAAATACTTATGGTAGAAATCGTCGATGACTTTAACCGCCTCGGTAGGGGTGTCCACCAGATTGATCAGCTTCATATCTTCCGGGTTGATGTTATGTTCCTGACCCAGCATAACGGTTTCAATCCAGTCAATGAGACCCTGCCAGTACGAGCGACCTACCAGCACAATCGGGAAACGGGCAATTTTCTTGGTCTGAATCAATGTGATCGCTTCAAACAACTCATCAAGCGTTCCCATACCACCCGGCATCACGATAAAGCCCTGGGCATATTTTACGAACATAACCTTGCGGACGAAGAAGAAATCGAAGTTGATGCTTTTGTCCGGATCAATGTAAATGTTGCTGAATTGCTCAAACGGCAGTTTGATGTTCAGACCAACGGATTTACCGCCTTGTTCGAAGGCACCTTTATTCCCCGCCTCCATGATGCCGGGGCCACCGCCTGTGATTACCCCATAGCCATGCCGTACGAGTTTGGCTGCGATTTCTTCCGCCATTTTGTAGTACGGATTCTCGGCTTTGGTGCGGGCCGACCCGAAAATCGATACGCATGGGCCAATCTTCGCCAGTTTGTCGAATCCTTCCACGAATTCGGCCATTACCTTGAAAATTACCCACGAATCGGCACTTTTTATCTCATTCCAGTTACGATCCTGAAAAGCTTCCTTAATCCGCTGTTCATCGGGAGTAAACAGCAGTTCATCACGTTCCGGAAGTTGTTGTGAAATTTCTTTTGTGCTCTGGGTTTCAGAGCGGTAGACATTTTCTTTAGATTCCATAGTTGTTGGATTTAGTGTAGCGAAGTTCTGCCCAAAGCTGGTCATCCTTCTGCTCTTTGTATGATTGTTTAAGCCCCCCTCCGGATACTTTTAGGAAAGAGGGGAACGTAATAACGTATTTTTATCGGAAATTTGTTCGTCAAACAATAGAAATACCGATAATATGGATATACGGATTGCCATTGGCTCAGACCATGCAGGGTTTGTATACAAAGAGTCTATTAAAAACTGGTTACAGGAACAGGGGTATCAGGTAGAGGATTTCGGCACCTATTCCGCTGATTCGGCCGATTACGCTGATTTTGCCCATCCGGTGGCGAATGCGGTTGAGTCGGGAAGTGCACAGTGGGGTGTTCTGGTATGTGGCAGCGGTCAGGGAGTGGCTATGACCGCAAACAAACATCAGGGCATCCGGGCGGCGCTGGTATGGAGTCCGGAGCTTGCTCCGCTGAGCCGTCAGCATAACAATGCCAACGTCATCTGCCTGCCGGAGCGGTTTGTTTCGCTCGAAACTGCGATTGAAAGTGTCCGTCTGTTCCTGGCTACTGAATTTGAAGGTGGTCGCCACGAACGCCGCGTCGCGAAAGTGAGTTGTTAAATAATATGAGG